>NZ_AJIN01000034.1:0-13840 GCF_000257925.1 Prevotella sp. oral taxon 306 str. F0472 | reverse complement strand
CCCGTCCTCATAGATTTTCAGAAACCAAATGATGGCAGCCAGCAAGATAATCGGTGACTCCACGAAGAAGTCTCCCTGTTTCTGAATCCACGAGCGGTTGAGATTGAGCATAATCGTATAGGCACTCTCGTAAGCGTCCGATATATCCGTCATAAAGGCAGGATTGATAGGATTGCAGCGATGCGACTTTCTCGGATCATCGAAGTTGATGACATAGAACTGCGGCTTTATCTTGTAGGCATCCAAGTGATTAAGCAGGTGATTATAAGCAATCTCAGAAAGGTCTGGAAACTTATAGTCGTAGATGTACATGGCAAAGCCTTTCTCTATCTGCTGCTTGATGTAATTGTTCACGATAGCGTAAGACTTACCCGACCCCGGTGTGCCGAGTACCATCGAGGCGCGGAAGGGATTGACTACGTTAATCCAGCCATTATTCCACTTCTTCTTATAGTAGAAGCGTGTAGGAAGGTTTACCGAGTATTCATTCTCCATCAATCGTGTTTCCTGCATGAAACTTTCGTTCTCCGTGTTGAAAACATCGTCCATAAGGTTGTTTTTGAGCAGTCGGCTCATCCATACGCCACCCATCAGCAGACAGATATAACCAACGGACAGCGTGAAGATATAGAGCGTAGCTGCACCGACCTTACCGATGGGCAATGCCAGCAGCCACCAGTTGAAAAAGAAAAAGACAAAGCCAGAGAAAAGCACCGTCCAAATCTTTGGCCACGTGATTTTCTCCTCTTTCACGCCTTTTGTCCCAAGGCAGGACAAGGCAAGGAAAACCACACAAAAGAGTTTTGTCCAGAGGATGGATGAAAACAATCCTGTGGTACGCTGGAAATTCATCAGTATCTTATCCACAATGCCGAGCGTAAAGCCCCAGGTATGGAACGCCTCGTAGCAGAACCAATAGTAGTTAATGAGAAGGAATATCACCGATATGCCTCGCATAAAGTCCATAACTTTACCTAATGCCCTTAAATCATCTTCTTGTGCCATAGTTATATTGCCTTTATATTTGTTGTATTATCGTTATTTGAATTGCGTTTGAATGTTGTTCAAACAACGTTTGAAATACCTTACCTATCTTTTCCTCCGCCTGAGATTGACTTTGTTTTGCCTGCGAAGTTTACGCTGCCAAGCCGCTTCCTTCCAATCATCATTGCCCGTAGATGTGAAAGAGTCACCCACCATGTTCTCGATTAGTTCATCGACAAGGTTATCCCCTTCTTCTGCATTGGATTGTAACGGTTGGACGGTTGCCGATTGTTCCAAACGGACAGACGGACTGCCATACAGCGTTTCGTCCAAGAACGGATTATGAGCAGGATTGGAAAAATAGCCATTGAATACATTGGCGGCATATCCCTTGCCCAATCTGGAACCATTGAGTGCAACACCCTGCTCGTCATCAATAAAGGTAATACCGTAAATTCTTCCATTATCATTCTTTCGGATTACCACACGCAAGCCTTTTTCCGCCAGCTTACGTTGCAGGTCTTTCTCTGTCTGGGGAGAAGTGCGCATAGCTTGTAACACCTTATTCCTGATGACAGATATCAGCGGTTTGACAGTTTGTTTCGACTTCTGTATCTTATTCTGTACGGCAGTATAACCTACGCCACGCCCGATGTCCGAGGCGTTAATGGGTGTGCTTGTTTTATTTCCCTTATCATCAGTCGGAACATAGACCAGCCCGTCATATTTCTTTCCCCGAAACTCTGTTTTGATTTCCTCTACGGCAAGATTATATTTACTCAGTATGGCATTCAGTTCACCCAAGGAACAGAAACAATAATGCTTCAGCATCATGCGGACAACGTTTGCCACCTGCTCCTTGATATTCCCTTTACCAATATCTACCTTGGGCGTTTCTGCTACTGCCTTCTCAGTAAGCTTTGAACTTGGAATGAGACCAAATTTTCTTTCCAAGGCATCGGTAATCTGCTTGCTCCTTCGCTTTTCAAACTTGTCGTTAATCTTTTGTCCACGGCTGTCCACTCGAAGTGATACGATGTGTATATGCTCACGGGCGATGTCGCTGTGCTTGAACACGATATAAGGTTGATTGCCGTAGCCGAGTGCCTCCATATACTCCCTGGCTACCTGCACGAGTTGCTCATCGGAGATTTTATCATCCGGGTGCGGATTGAGCGAGCAATGGAACACCATCTTTTTTGTTCGGCATTTCTCTGGGATAAGTGCTTGCATATCGGGAAAGACTTCTGCCATCGTATAAGTTCCCTCTTTGTTTTGATACAAGCCTTGAGCAAGAAGAATGCTTGCTTCCCCTTTCTCCACCTTTTTGAAGTTATACCCCAGCGCCCCTCCAAGGTTCTCCGTTGCTGAAATCTTGGCAATCATCTTTTGCGGTAGTCAATGGTTAAATGGATTGCTTGCTCCTGCAAGACAATGATTTGAGTTGACAAATTCTCCAACTTCTCAAGCATAATCTGTGCAGTCTTTACGCTGTGATAGCTGTTGATGGCACGCACAGCTTGGTTATATAGCACGCCAATCTTATGGATTTGTGCCGTCAGTTCCGAGAGCTTTCGGTAATATTCTACGGCAGATCTATCCACCGTAATCACCTTGAAACTCTCACCAAGAATACGTCCACGCACGAAATCCGACTTGGTCTCCGCACCTGAACGCTGAAACAAATCAATCGCCCGTTGCTGGTCTTTGGGGTTAGGCAACCGTACATGCCAGTTGTCCCAACGTGGCTTTTCCGCTTGTTTTCGTTTTGAACCGTGTTCCGTTTCCTTTTTCATATCTGTTCTGTTTTCTTAATTACGACTTTGGAGTAATTCATCTCCCCTTCGGGGCAAGGGTCTTTGTGGTACAAACGGCGGTTTGTGTTACAAAGACACACCTTGCCAATATCAAGAGTTGATACGATTGAAGTATCCACCCTTTTGGGGTGTCTGCTTCGGGATATTACCTCCATGTATTATTCTCGCCTGCAAAGTTACGGCGAGTTTTCAAATATCTCATTATCAATGATATTCACTCTTTTTCCTTGCATTTCCCTGTACTTCACAGGTAGTTGAAACTTAGGATAAAACCTTGTTATTTTGCAACCAGATTCAGTTGAAAGACAGCTTGAAACCTATATGGATGAAGAGTCCAAAATAATGATTTCAACTTCAAAAATCTCAATCAAGAAAGGTTTGAACTGCGGATAGTTTTATGTTTTTGAGCTGAGTCAAAATTGAGCTGGGTCAAAACCAGACTTTTAGGTCGAGTCAAAAATATGGTTTCAACAACAAATATGACATGACTTGTCAGTCAAGATATACATTAACTTATAACATAAGTAACAACCGACTATGAATATGGAAAAGAAGAAAAACAATCCCATCTATCTGGGCTTCGCCTCACAGAAAGGCGGAGTTGGCAAAAGCAGCCTTGCCGAAGTGCTAGCTTCCATACTATATTACGAGAAGAACATCTCCCTTGCCGTCGTGGATTGCGACGGTACGCAGGAATCTTTCTATAAACTCCGCGAACGCGACAGAGATCTCATCGAGTCCTCACCCGAACTGGGCAAGGAACTTCATGAACGCCTGTCGCGCTACGGCAAGAAATCGTATCATATCATCAGAAGCAAACCAGAAAGAGCCGTTTCCGATGTCATGAAATACTTTCGTAAAATGAAGACGGCGCCGCAACTGATTATCTTTGACTTTCCTGGTCATGCCCTTACCAGTGCCATGATGGATTTGTCCATTACGATGGACTACATCATCTCACCTATAGAAGCCGACCCACAGTCGCTGGCATCGAGTTTTGCATACGCCAAGACAATCAGGGACTTGGGTGTCGGGTTTGAAGGCTCACGCATTCAGGACTTCTTCCTGCTTTGGAACAAAATCAACCGCAGTGCCAGTACCATGGTCATCGACCTGTTCAGCCAAAATGCGAGGGAGCAGGGACTGCCGATCTTCGATGCCCGTATCTACAATTCCGTACGATTCAGCAGGGAGTTGGCACAAGGCGGTGTCAAAGGTGTTTTCCGATGCTCCTACCTACCCCCAGCAACGACTCTCCGTCCGCAGACGGGTGTGGACGAGTGGGTAAGGGAGGTCATGGAGAAACTCAACTTGAAAACAGAGGATAGCGTATGAAGTCACTGAAAGAACAACGTGAGAAGCTGTTTCAGGAGAAATTGGCAGAGATGGCGGATATTGGTGTCAAGAAGCGCACAGAAGAGAACACACCTGACTTTGACGTTCCCATTGATTTGGATGATGATTCAGACTCTGTGGAAGAAGATAAAAGTGTTTCTCTTCAAGGGTATTATGGACAAGAAGATAAAATATCAAAAGACATACCGCTTGATGACTGCACCGCCCATACTGCTCGGCCCGAGAAGCGAAAGAGAAACGCCAGAGCGAAGGATTCTTCCCCAGCAATGGACTTTCCTGAATACGAACAGCGATTTCTGACGGGTGTCCGCAATGGGCGCAATAAGTCGGGCTTCAGTATCCATACTGAGATACTCCAGATACTGCGTGATGTGCTGAGCGACATCAGATCGGAGGCTTCCATCACGGGGTATATTGAGAATATCCTTCTCGATCATTTGAAAACGTATCAGGATTTGTTGAACCATACCGCCTCACAACGCAGGCGCGATAAAACCATAGACTTATGATAATCAATTTATTGTTAGGCGTATTGCTTTTGCTGGGTATAGCGTGGATAGCTCTCGGCATCGCATACTTTTGGAGGTTATTTCAAGATTTGGCAGCCCAATCAGGGAAGAATACACCAAAGCAGAAAGGAAACGGGCACGGCACAAGTCTCAATACATCCGTTTCCCAAGAGCAGATTGACAATGCACGTCACGTTTTGGTGGGTAGGAGCAAGCCTTTTCATTCCCACTCTATCTCCAAAGTTCCCGCTGTTTCCTCCTCTGAAAATCCAGATGAAAAACCTAATACTTTTGCAGAGAAAAACTCACCTGTACCCGAAGAAACAAAAGAAGCGGAAGGTACAGAAGAGGACAATGAAATGCAGGTTGACTATACAATGGACGAATCTGACGAAGACACTATCATCCGTGAGGAACTGCAAATCGCCGATGCAGTGATGCCAGAAATTTCACCGTCCGCTATTCTTGCACGGGAAGTAGTCCGTATTACCGGCTGGCACAAAAATGACGACACGCTTGATGAGGAAAACGAAGCCGAAGTGCTGGATACTCTGCAAAGCATACGAGGCACACTGCTTATGGACTATATCAAAGAGGCAACGCTCAAGCAGGAGAAAGACCATCAAAAGCTACTTGCTGCCATCCGTAAAGCAGAAGAAGCAGAAATGACGAACGAAGAAACAATACCTCCCGAGTCTGATTCTGCACAAGAGAATAGCGATGCATCGGAAGAAGCCGACTGTCCACTGTCATACTATCTGTAAAACTATTGTTTTTGTTCATATTGTAAAGTGTTCGAGGGGTGGCTCAAAAGTAAAACAATCACACTATATCAGTCATACAATAAAACCGAGCCACCCCTTACCATCTCTACCCAAAAGAAAACAATTCATTTAACAACTTAAAATAAAAAGAACAATGAACAACAAAAAGAAAATCACAATGCTGTTCCTGCTGACAGCTACTGCCGTAGGAGCATACGCACAAGGCAACGGCATTGCCGGAATCAATGAAGCTACAAAAATGGTAACCTCCTACTTCGATCCCGGCACGAAACTCATTTATGCCGTAGGGGCGGTAGTGGGGTTGATTGGAGGCATTAAAGTGTACAACAAGTTCTCAAGTGGTGACCCCGATACGAGCAAGACAGCAGCCTCTTGGTTCGGTGCGTGTATCTTCCTCATTGTGGCAGCCACTATCTTGAGAAGTTTCTTCCTGTAAGGCGATGGCTGCATTTGAAATCAACAAGGGTGTAGGTCGGACGGTGGAATTCAAGGGCTTGAAGGCACAGTATCTCTTCCTCTTTGCAGGAGGCTTGCTGGCTGTCTTCATTCTCGTGGTCATTCTCTATCTCTGCGGAGTCAGCCAAGTTACCTGTCTTGTCATAGGCGTAGTGGGTGCCAGCCTTGTGGTATGGCAAACGTTCACCATGAACAGAAAGTACGGGCAATATGGGCTAATGAAAAAGGGAGCAGTGCGTATGCACCCACGCTACCTTGTAAACCGCCGTACGGTCTTCCACCTTATCCGTAACCTTCAACCAAAGAAAGCGAAGCAATGAGAAATAAAAGCAAGATAACCACCTTGGAATCGAAGTTCCCGCTACTCTCTATAGAGCAGGGCTGCATGGTGAGCAAGGATGCTGACATCACGGTGGCTTTCCGTGTGGAGCTGCCCGAACTCTTTACCGTCACTTCTACAGAATACGAAGCAATGCACTCTGCCTGGCATAAGGCTATAAAAGTGCTACCCAATTACAGTATCGTACACAAGCAGGACTGGTTTATCAAGGAGGACTATCAAGGAAAGCTCTCCGATGGCAGCCTGAGTTTCCTTGCCCGTTCCTCTGAACGGCACTTCAACGAACGTCCGTATCTCCACCACTCAGTCTATCTCTTCCTTACCAAGACCAACAAGCAGCGTATGGCGCAGCAAAGCAATTTCTCTTCGCTCTGCCGTGGACACCTGCTGCCTAAGGAAATCACCAACAAGGACGAAGTGATGAAGTTTATGGAAGCCGTAGACCAGTTCGAGCGTATCATCAACGATACCGAGCAAATAAGAATTGTCCGCATGACAGAAGAGGAATTGATAGGTACAAAGGAAAAAGGCGGTCTCTTGGATCGTTATTTCTCCCTCTCGGAAGAAGGACACGCCTCGTTGGAGGACATCCGTCTGGGCGCAGACCTTGTACGTGTAGGCGACAATCAGCTGTGCCTGCATACGCTTTCCGACACGGACGACCTGCCTACAACAGTCAGCACGGACAGCCGATACGAGCGATTATCGACCGACCGAAGTGACTGCCGTCTTTCCTTTGCCTCTCCCGTAGGGTTGATGCTGCCGTGCAACCATATCTATAACCAGTACCTCTTTATCGAGGATAGCGATGCCAACTTGGAACGCTTCGAGAAGCAGGCAAGGAATATGCACTCACTGGCACGCTACAGCCGTAGCAACCAAATCAACGAGGAATGGATACAGGAGTATCTCAATATCGCCCACTCACAGGGACTGACCTCCATCCGTGCCCATTTTAACGTATTGGCATGGAGCAGCGATAAGGAAGAACTTCGCCAGATCAAGAATGACGTAGGCTCTGCACTTGCTCTTATGGAATGCCACCCACGTCACAACACCATTGATGCGGCAACGCTCTACTGGGCAGGCATTCCCGGCAATGCGGCAGACTTTCCTGCAGAAGAGTCGTTTTATACTTTCATCGAGCCTGCCCTCTGTTTCTTTATGGCAGAGACGAACTACAAGGACTCACTCTCTCCCTTCGGTATCAAGATGGCAGACCGCCTTTCAGGAAAGCCCGTCCACTTAGACATATCGGATTTACCGATGAAAAAGGGAGTCATCACCAACCGTAACAAGTTTATCTTGGGTCCTTCAGGCAGTGGTAAGTCTTTTTTCACCAACCACATGGTACGCCAGTATTACGAGCAAGGGGCGCACGTCCTCTTGGTTGATACGGGTAACTCATATCAAGGCTTGTGTGAACTTATCCACCGCAAGACCAAGGGCGAGGACGGTGTGTATTTTACCTATACCAATGAAAGTCCGATATCCTTCAACCCTTTCTATACGGACGATTACTTCTTTGATGTAGAGAAAAGGGAGAGTATCTGTACGCTACTGCTCACGCTCTGGAAGAGTGCTGATGAGCATATCACTAAGACCGAGGCAGGTGAACTTGGTTCAGCCGTAAACTCCTATATCGAGCTGATATGTGCTGACCACAGCGTTACACCCTGTTTTAATACTTTCTATGAGTATCTGCGGGATGTATACCGAAAGGATATGGAAAAGCGAGACATTAAGGTGACGCTCTCGGACTTCAATATCAACAACCTCTTGACGACATTGAAGCAATACTATCGTGGTGGTCGATATGATTTCCTTTTGAACTCGGACAAGAATATCGATCTGCTCTCTAAACGCTTCATCGTCTTTGAGATTGACCAAGTGAAGGACAACAAGGACCTTTTCCCAGTGGTAACGATTATCATCATGGAGGCCTTCATCAACAAGATGCGCCGATTAAAGGGTATCCGCAAGATGATACTTATTGAGGAAGCATGGAAAGCCATTGCTTCGGCAAACATGGCAGACTACATCAAGTATCTTTATAAGACGGTGAGAAAGTATTTTGGGGAAGCCATTGTCGTAACGCAGGAGGTGGACGATATCATTCAGTCGCCCATTGTCAAGGAAAGTATTATTAATAACTCCGACTGCAAGATACTGCTCGACCAGCGCAAGTATATGACCAAGTTCGACGGCATACAGGCGATGCTCGGTCTTTCGGAGAAGGAAAAGAGCCAGATACTCTCCATCAATCAAAACAATGACCCGAACCGACTCTATAAGGAAGTGTGGATAGGCTTGGGCGGTATGCAGAGTGCCGTCTATGCTACGGAAGTGAGCATGGAGGAATACCTGACCTATACCACGGAGGAAACCGAGAAGGTGGAGGTGATGAACAGGGCGGCACAGCTTGGTGGGGATATCGAAACAGCTATCCGTCAGCTTGCCATAGAGAAAAGAAACAATAAAAAGAAATAAGTACAAACCATCAAAACTATAGTAACAATGAAAAAGTACATTTTCATGGCTCTCTTAGGATTGAGCCTTTCTGTTCCCAAAGCCCACGCACAGTGGGTAGTAACCGACCCTGGCAATTTTGCCGGCAACATCGTCAATTCGGTCAAGGAGATAGCAACTGCCTCGAAGACGGTGAAGAACACCCTTGACGGTTTTAAGGAAGTGGAGAAACTCTACAACGACACCAAGAAGTATTACGATGCCCTGAAGAAGGTGAACAACCTCATCGGCGATGCCTACAAGGTCAAGGAGTGCATCCTGATGGTGGGCGACATCTCAGAGATTTACGTCACCTCGTATAAGAAGATGCTTTCGGACAAGAACTTCCGCCCTTCAGAACTTGCTGCGATGGCTTCGGGATATGCCAAGCTTCTGGAACAGAGCGGTGAGAGTCTCAAGGAACTAAAGTCTATTGTCAAGAGTAATGTTTTCTCGATGAACGACCATGAGCGCATGCAGTCCATAGACCGCATCTATACCACGCTAAGAGAATATCGCTCGCTTGTCTCATACTATACAAGGAAAAACATCTCCGTAAGCTATGTGCGTGCAAGGGAAAAGAACAACCTTGCCTCCGTTAAGGCGCTCTATGGTAATACGGCAAGCAGATATTGGTAAATCCACAGACAAAAAAAGAACTTGAAAAAACTTTCATAAAACACTTTTGCTTATGGATTTTGCCAGTTTACATGAGCTGCTACGCTCAACCTATGATGAGATGATGCCGCTCTGTGCCCAGATGACGGGCATTGCCAAGGGCATTGCGGGCTTGGGAGCACTCTTTTATATTGCTCTTCGGGTATGGGCTTCCATTGCGCGTGCCGAGGCGATAGATGTTTTTCCGCTTCTCCGACCTTTTGTCTTAGGCTTTTGTATAATGTTCTTCCCGACAGTCGTACTCGGTACGATGAACGCCGTGCTCTCGCCCATAGTGCAGGGTACGGAGATGATGGTACACCAGCAGGAGACCAACTTGGCGGAGCTTACCGCCAAGCGAGACAAGTTGCAAGAGGAAGCCTACCTTAGAAATCCTGAAACAGCCTACCTTGTCTCCAACGAGAAGTTCGATGAGAAGATAGAGGAAATGGGCATCATCGGACCTGAAGATGCTGTGACGATAGCGGGTATGTATGCCGAACGTGCTGCCTATCAGACCAAGCAGTGGATCATGAAGATGGTACACGACCTCTTAGAACTTCTGTTCCATGCTGCAGGACTTATCATCGACACGCTACGCACCTTCATACTCATCGTTCTTGCCATTCTCGGTCCGATAGTCTTCGGCATAGCCGTATGGGATGGTCTTGCAGGCTCACTTACGGCATGGTTCTCACGCTATATCTCTGTCTACCTGTGGCTGCCTGTCAGTTCTATTCTTACGGCACTGCTTACTAAAATACAGGTGCTGATGATAGAGAAGGATATCGAAGCACTCAGCGACCCTAACTACCTGCCTGATTCGGGAACGTGGTACTATATCGTCTTCTTCCTTATCGGTATTGTAGGCTACTTCTGTGTACCTACCGTGGCAGGCTGGATTATCGAAGCTGGAGGTGGTATCGGCTCATACGGTCGTAACGTCAACCAGACAGCACAGCATGGTGCGCAAGGCGCATATACCGGTGGCAAGGCTGCTATGGCTGGCGCGGGTGCTGCTGTGGGAAATGTCGGTGGACGTATCAAGGGTGCACTGCTCAAAGGAAAATAGAAATCGAGCAACTATGCTTAATTAATCAACAGATATAAAAGAAAAAGAAATGGAATTTAAATCACTTGGTAATATCGAGACCTCATTCAGGCAGATAAGACTCTATGCCTTTGTCTTTGCTATCGTCTGCGTGGCAGTAAGTGGTTATGCCGTCTATGCCTCGTACAGCTTCGCCAAGGAGCAGCGGGAGAAAATCTATGTGCTTGACCAGGGAAAATCGCTCATGCTGGCTCTCAGTCAGGATGCAAGCAGAAACCGTCCCGTGGAGGCAAGAGAACACGTGCGTCGTTTCCACGAGCTGTTCTTCACCATTGCACCCGACAAGGATGCCATTGAGAAGAACATGGAGCGTGCCTTTGTGCTGTGTGACAAGTCGGCTTTCAACTATTACAAAGACTTGGCAGAGAAGGGCTATTATAACCGTGCCATATCGGGTAATGTCAATCAGCGCATAGAGGTGGACTCTATCCACTGCAACTTTAATACTTACCCTTATGCGGTAACGACCTATGCACGGGAGTTTATCGTCCGTCAGAGTAATGTTACAGAGCGCAGTCTTGTTACGACCTGCACGCTGCAGAACTCAGTCCGTTCGGACAACAATCCGCAGGGCTTCTTGATGGAGAACTTCCTCGTTAAGGAGAACAGGGACATACAGACTTATAAACGATAAGGCTATGGCAAGGAAAAGGAACTTTTTACTATCACGTCACTATCTGCGCTTTCACCTGTGGCTCCGCCATCGTTGTGAAAGACTCACGATAAGGCAGAGAAAGGAAATCGTCTATGGGCTGAGCTTCATCTATCTGCTCTGCTCACTCTGGATGATAGCGCAGTTTTTCCTTCCTCCAAAGAAGGAAAAACTACCCATCCCCACGGGAAAGCTGACGGATAGTCCGATACGGACGGACAGTACTTTACAAGAGTTACATGGCAATTTTTATCTACAACATCATCAAACAATCAAGGAAAATGGATAATAAACAGAAAGAACAAATGAAGAAAGGCTTGGTCTTCGGAGGACTGGGACTGCTGTTTGCCCTCTCAATGTGGTTTATCTTCGCACCGTCAGGCAAGGATAAGACTGCTGCAGAGCAGGGACTCAATGACAGTATCCCGCAGGCAACGACAGAAAAACTGACGGAGAACAAGCTCAAAGCCTATGAATTAGGCGACAAGGCACACGAGGAGGAACAGACCCGCGAGGAGATGGGCAGGCTATCGGACTATTTCGCACAGAACACTGCTCCATCAGAGGAGCAGCGTGCAGAGACAGCTGCTTCTACGGCAAAGATAGAAAACTCCATGCATCGCTATGAGGAGAATAATCGCCTCTTGAACTCCTTTTACGCTCCCGACCCACACGAACAGGAGCGTGAAGCCTTGCGCTCGGAGATAGATAACCTTAAAAAGGAACTCTCTGCTAAAGACAGCAGGGAGGACAATGAAGAGAAACGGCAGCTTGCTTTGATGGAAAAGAGCTATCAGATGGCAGCGAAGTATCTTCCTAAAGCTTCAACTCCACCTACCTTCAATAACGGTCTGACGGCAGAAAAGGAGAAGACGGAAGACACTGCAGGTGGCTCTGAAGCCGCTAAGGGCAAGACCATGCAGAACGAAAAGCCTGCAATGGAGGTGCTGCCGGAGCGTAGGCAGTTAGTATCTTCACTTGACCAGCCTATGAGCGATGTCTACTTTATGGAGGAATACGGCAAAAAGGCTCGCAACTTGGGTTTCCATTCGCTCGCAAGCACGGCTGTGCCTACAATGCGCAATACGCTCAAAGTAGTAGTGGACAGGACTACTGTTCTTAAGGAGGGCGACAATGTCGTACTCCGTCTGCTTGAAAGTGCCAAAGTGCAGGGCTTGCACATTCCACGTCAAAGCCGACTCATAGCCGTCGCCAAGATAGAGGGCAACCGTATGCACCTACTTATCAAAAGCATTGAGGTGGACGGACATATCATAGGCGTAAAGCTCTCGGCATACGATATAGACGGACAGGAGGGTGTGTATATACCAGGTTCGGAGGACATCAATGCGCTTAAGGAAGTCGGGGCGAACATCGGCGGTTCAATGGGAACCTCCTTCACCTTCGCTTCCTCTGCCAAGGACCAGATTATCTCCGAGGCTGCCCGTGGGGTGATGCAGGGTGCAAGTCAGCTGCTTCAGAAGAAACTTCGCACCATCAAGGTAACGCTTAAGGGTGGCTACCGCCTTTTCTTGGTTCAGTCCAAATAAAACAATCGAAAATGATAAGTAAAAAATAACATCAAATCAAAAGGAACAATGAAGAAAATTATTTTATCAATGGCTATGCTTGCCATGGTGGGAGCAACAGCCACAGCACAGGAAAACAATGATGGTCTGACACCAAGCCGTCCTCTTACATCGGGAGAGCTTTTTCAAGGTATGAGCCGTGCCATACCAACGGGGCGTGTCGTACTGCCGTATGGTCTTGACGTTACCTTTGACAAGACCGTGCACCTTATCTTCCCTTCTGCCATTCGCTATGTAGACTTAGGTTCGCAGAACATCATCGCAGGAAAGGCGGAGGATGCTGAGAACGTACTGCGTGTAAAGGCTTCAGTGAAGGACTTTGAGACGGAAACCAATATGAGTGTCATCTGCGACGACGGCTCTTTCTATGCTTTCAATGTAAAGTATGCTGATGAGCCAGAGAAACTCAGCATTGAGATGAAAGACTTCTTGTCACCAACGGACGGACGACTGCCAAGCAATCGCTCTGATATTTACTTTAAGGAACTCGGCAACGAGTCGCCCGTATTAGTAAAGCTGATGATGCAGACTATCTATCAGAACGACAAGCGTACCATCAAACATATCGGTGCACAGCAGTTCGGCATGAAGTTCCTGCTTCGTGGCTTGTATGCCCATAACGGCTTGCTGTATTTCCATACTCGTATGGAAAACGGCACGAATATGCCATACTCGGTGGACTTTATCACGTTTAAGGTGGTGGATAAGAAGGTCGCAAAGCGTACCGCTATACAGGAGCAGGTATTACAGCCACTTCGTGCCTATCATCAGGTGATGCAGGTGCGTGGTATGAGCAGTGAACACACTGTGTTTGCGCTCGAGCAGTTTTCTCTTGCAGAAGACAAGCAGCTTGAAGTGACGCTCTATGAGAGAAATGGCGGTCGTACGCTGACCTTTTATGTGACGGCAGAAGACCTGCAGTTGGCAAAGAAGATTGATAACCTAAAACTGAAATGGTAGACATTATGAAGAAGATAATCATTTTATCGGTTTGCATAGCGGTGGCAATGGCTTTTAGCTTGCCATCGCAGGCACAGCGACTGATACCCAAGCAAAGGGGAATAGAGGTCGTGGGA
>NZ_AJIN01000033.1:0-4808 GCF_000257925.1 Prevotella sp. oral taxon 306 str. F0472 | reverse complement strand
CTGCTTTACGGATGGCAGCAAGTAGCTTTTGATGGTCTTTCTCCTGCTTGAGCGTTGCCTCTTTGATATAGTCCATAAGCAGTGTGCCTCGTATTGCTTGCAGTGTTTCGTGAACGTCAGTTTCGCTTTCCTCGTCAAGCGTGTCGTCATTCCTTTGCCATCCGTTTATACGGGACAAATCCCTTGCAAGAATGGCGGATGGTGAGACTTCGGGCATCACTGCATCAGCGATTTGCAGTTCCTCACGGATGATAGTATCTTCGTCCGACTCGTCCATTGTGTAGTCAACCTGCATTTCATTGTCCTCTTCTGTACCTTCCACTTCTTTTATTTCTTCGGACACAGATGGGGTTTTCTCTGCAAAAGTATTAGGTTTTTCATCAGGATTTTCAGAGGAGGAAACAGCGGGAACTTCTGAGATTTTTCGTGAATTGGTAGCAACCTCTTTTGATAGTGTTTCATTTTGTTCCCTATATGATTTACTCTTACCAACAAGCACTTGACGTGCCTGTTCAAGCTGGTCTTGCGTAACAGAAGAAACATTCTGCTTTTGTTTCTGCTCATTTTTCTTCTCGCACGTTTTCTCCAATCTGCGGCACGCTATGCGAAACTGCTGCCAAAGGAAGAGTATTCCAATGAACACCCATACTACTATCAAAAGCTGGAGAATGTTGAATAGTATTGTTTGCATACTGATGATGTTTGTTAGTCATTTATTCTATGTTCAAAAATCTATTGCCACCTTGCGGCGATGCTTTGCAGTGGCATTATTGAGCAGTTCCTTGTGTTCTTTAAGGTGTTCACGGAGAATATTGTCAATATAACAAGCCATCGATACCCGCTCACCTAAGTCCTGTAAAATGTTTCTTAGCACTTGGAGTGTATCAGCACTCATAGTAAAATTGGTCCGCTCCCGAAGACGGATTGACTGTAAATAGCGTGTTCGGTAGTCCTCCAAGGAAATCCGAGGTGTTTCCGCACTTCTCTCATATCCTCTCTCGTGGCTTTTACACAAGGTCTTATCCTGCTTATCGTCCGAGGTAGACATAAGTTCCTTTACCAGATGTTGGTTTTCCTTTTGGTTGGTACTGACCTCTGTCTTCACTTCCTCTTCATCTTCCTCATCAGGAGGGTCAAAAGACACAGTTTCCTTGGGTGGTGTCTTCATCACCCCGTCTTCTGCCATTTCCTTAAGCTTGGCTTCCAATCTCTGCCGTTGTTCCTGTATCCTTGCCATAGTGCTGTCTTATTTAAGTTGAATATGGGTAAGTAATTCCTCTGTCAGCTCATCAATGCCGGTCCCGATTCGTAAAGCCTTATTGGGAGGGAGGTAAGTGGAACGGAATACTCCACGGAATCCGTATTGCTCCAGTTCATGGCTGAAGCGGTGAGCAGCATAGACATGCTGATTAAGTAGCGTGTAATCTTCGTTCTTGATATACCTACTATAGTATTCTATGAGCGTGTTCTTAACTCTTCGGTCAACCTTATTCCATAGGAGAATGACTTCCTTGATACGGACACTTGACATAGATACACCCAAGTCATTTACAGCCTTGATATAGGTAAGGCAGGCAACCATTGACTGAACATCAGGCTCTAAAGGTGAAAGGATATAGTCCATCTCCAGCGATAGCTGCAAAAGGTCACTCGTGCCAGCATGACCAGGAAAGTCGAAGATGACCAAATCAAACTGCTCAGACGGATGTTTACGGATATACTCGTTAGCCTTCTCTATTGCCTCCTTAGGGTCTGCCTTGAGAATGCGATAGGCTGTACGCTTCAAAGAGGAGAAATATTGCTTCATCTGCTTGGAAAGCTGTGGATCACTTTCAATGCAAGCCTTTTCCCTTTCACGGAGTTTATAGAATGAGTCTTGAGACAAGTCACAGTCTACCACAAAAAGATGGATATTTCTTTCGTAGTAAAGAATGCTGCTGACAATCTCAGCCAAAGTACTTTTGCCAACACCTCCCTTTTGAGAGGAAAAGCCCAGAAATATGGGCGATGTTTGTATCTGTTCCATACTATAGATATTTTAATCGTTTAGTAATGATTAAAAAATAACTTGGTACATTTTCGGAGCCGAGGCATCGGTCTTGAGCAGTGTATTCAATTGATGAAAAACTCCAGAAATGGAACTATATGGTTTCATGGAGAGAGAGAAAAAAATACCAAGTTATTTTTTTATCATTACTTAAACTATAATTTGAATGGTAGTTCGTTAGAGTAATCGTCAGAGCGAATTATTAATTCTTTTATCTGTCGAAATACCGAAGTATCTATCGTTTTATTTGTCGATTTGTCGACATCTCGATAGTTCTATTTGTCGATATATTGAACTATTGAAATAGAGTTCGTCATATCGTTCTTTAAATAGTTCTGTCGAACGATATTCCGTTCGTTTTATCTGCAAAATAAAAGCTTTTTCGATAGATATTTCTATACGACAGAAGTACAAGGAAATGCAAGGAAAAAGAGTGAACATCATTGATAATGAGATATTTGAAAATCTGCCGTAACTTTGCAGGCGAGAATAATACATGGAGGTAACGTCCCGAAGCAGACACCCCAAAAGGGTGGATACTTCAATCGTATCAACTCTTAATATTGGCAAGGTGTGTCTTTGTAACACAAACCGCTGTTTGTACCACAAAGACCCTTGCCCCGAAGGGGAAATGAATTACTCCAAAGTCGTAATTAGAAGATAAAACGGATATGAATAAGGAAACGGAACATGGTTCAGAACGGAAACAAGCAGAAAAGCCACGTTGGGACAACTGGCATGTACGGTTGCCCAACCCAAAAGACCAGCAAAGAGCGATTGACTTGTTTCAACGTTCGGGAGCAGAAACGAAGTCGGATTTTATGCGTGGGCGTATTCTTGGAGAGAGTTTTAAGGTCATCACGGTGGATAAATCCGCTGTAGAATACTACCGAAAGCTATCCGAACTGACGGCACAAATCCATAAGATTGGCGTGCTCTATAACCAGTCCGTGCGGGCTATCAACAGCTATCACAGCATAAAGACTGCACAGATTATGCTTGAGAAGTTGGAGAAATTGTCGGCTCAAATCATTGCCTTGCAAGAGCAGGCTATCAATCTAACCATTGATTATAGAAAGAAGAAGTATTGAGAATTTAGTTAGAAAAATGATAGCAAAAATTTCAGCAACGGAGAACCTCGGAGGAGCACTCGGCTACAATTTCAAAAAGGTGGAAAAAGGAGAAGCGAATATTCTTCTTACCGCTGAATTGTATCAGAGCAAGGAAGGACGTTATACGATGGAGGACGTGCTTGCTGATATGGAGGCATTGATACCGAAGAACTGCCGTACCAAGAAAACGGTGTTCCACTGTTCGCTCAATCCGCACCCGGACGAGAAACTATCCGATGAGCAACTCACACAGATAGCCAAGGAGTATATGGAGGCACTCGGCTATGGTAACCAACCCTATATCGTCTTCAAGCACAACGACATCGCCCGTGAGCATATACACATTGTGTCGCTTCGGATAGATGGTGAAGGAAAGAAAATCAACGACAAGTTTGAAAAACGAAGGAGCAAGCAGATTACTGATACCTTGGAAAGGAAATACGATCTTATCCCAAGTTCAAAGGTTGCTGACAAAGCGGTGGAAGAAACGCCCAAGATTGACATCACCAGAGGAAACATCAAGGAACAGGTGGCAAGTGTTGTCCGCACGGTTCTGAAGCATTATTGCTTCTGTTCCTTGGGTGAATTGAATGCCATTCTTTCCGCATACAATCTTGCAGTGGAAGAAGTGAAGACGGAGTTTCGGGGAAAGAAGTATGACGGACTGGTTTATGTTCCGACTGATGACAAGGGGGGCAAGGCAAGCACACCCATCCATGCCTCGGACATTGGACGTGGTGTGGGCTATACTGCCGTACAGAACAAGATGCAGAAATCCAAACAAGCTATCAAGCCATTGAGATCAATCATAAGGTACAGGGTGTTACAAACAATGCGTACCTCTCCAAAGACAGAGGAAGAACTTCGGCAAAGATTGGAGGAACAAGGCTTGCGTGTGGTTATCCGAAAGAACGAAAGTGGACGTATCTATGGTAGCACATTCATTGATGACGAAGTGGGCGTTGCGCTCAATGGCTCGCGCTTGGGTAAAGGATATGCCGCCAATGTATTCAATACCTATTTCTCCAATCCTATGCACAACCCATTCTTGGATGAAGCGTTGTATGGAAGTCCATCTGTCCGTTTGGAACAGATAGATAAGACTCAGGCATTATTTCAAAGTTTGGAAGATGGGGACAACCTTGTCGATGAACTTATCGAAAGTATGGCAGATGGCTCATTCCTATCTACGGGCAACGATGATTGGAAGGAAACTGCATGGCAACGTAAACTCCGCAGACAAAATAAGGTAAATATTAAACGCAGGAAGCATTAAGTACACTGTTCATATAATATTCAGACACTTTTCAAATAGTATTCAAACGATATTCTAAATAAAACAGCGTTATGGCACAAGAAGATGATTTAAGGGCATTAGGTAAAGTTATGGACTTTATGCGAGGCATATCGGTGATATTCCTTCTCATTAACTACTATTGGTTCTGCTACGAGGCGTTCCATACCTGGGGCTTTACGCTCGGCATTGTGGATAAGATACTGATGAATTTCCAGCGTACCACAGGATTGTTTTCATCCATCCTCTGGACAAAACTCTTTTGTGTGGTTTTCCTTGCCTTGTCCTGCCTTGGGACAAAAGGCGTGAAAGAGGAGAAAATCACTTGGCCAAAGATTTGGACGGTGCTTTTCTC
>NZ_AJIN01000032.1:0-15016 GCF_000257925.1 Prevotella sp. oral taxon 306 str. F0472 | reverse complement strand
GGCAAGATTTTCCTAATCTTGTAGACATAGATGGGGCTACCACCATTTCTTCGTTTGCTCACCTTTATGTATCCTGCTTTCTTCAAGGCTTCGCCCATCCGCTTGGCAACAAGTGGCTGGTGGGTATAAATACCCAGATAGGTAAGTATCTCCGTAGTGGTCATTAACGAATATCTTTCATCCTCCGTTGGCTTTTCAAAACAACGCAACAAAAGCTCCATCTCTGCAGTTTGTACTTGAAAGTCCTCACTCTCTCTGTATAGTTCGGCAATCTCATCATCATCAAACCAATAGCGAAAACCTGACTTTAACAGGGCTTTGGCTTCCGCATAGATATTGTCCATCGAGATAGCTTTTGCTCTCTCAATATCTATGGAAAGCACTTCAAAGGGCAGGAACCGTCTGCTGCCTGTCGGGTCGGTAAGAAAATCGTTGCCGTTCACCGATGCCACAAAGCTTGCCAAGTGGGGATGTTCCTCCACATACTTGTCGTATGGCATACGGTATTTGACCATCGGGCAGGTAATGAGGTTCTTCAGTTCGTTCTCATCCCGCTTATTGAGGGCTTTTAGCTGGTCGTCTATGTTTACGATAAGGTTCTGACCGATATAAGTGAGTGTGTCTTTCTCCTGCGGATATATTTTTCCTGTGTAACTGTAACCGTGCAGTGCTGGGGGACAGAGCAGATCAAGGAACGTGGTCTTGAACTTTCCCTGCTCACCTGTCAACACAAGGCAGGTATGATTACGGCACTCACGGTCGTCCATCGCATTGGCGACCACCGCCACAAGCCATTTGGTAAGATACGGCAACCATTTGTTAGAATTACGGACAACAACGCAGCTTGCCAAATCGGGAATCGCTTTCAATGAAAAGGGAGAACTACTGCTTACATCCACCAATGGCAATCCCTTGAAATACTCCTGTATGGGATTGATACGTGGAGAGAAGCTGCTCTCGATAATTGAATAGAGGTTGTCGGAAGATGTGATAATCCCCACATCGTTGTCAAGTTCCCTGCGGAGCGTGTTGATTTCATAGCGCCCCACCTTTGTGAAATCGCTGCTATTCATTCTGCGGTATTCGGTTCGTCCCAATACCGTGTTGTATCTGAACTCATAGCGAGAGGAGAGATAGGCTTCTATCTCCGAGTTCTTGGAAAACTTCCTTCTTGTATGAAATTCGCTGTTTCCGCCCTCAGATTTGCCTTTATCTGCATTCTTCTTCATTATATGATTGGTTTGGTTTCAAAGAGTGAAGTTATGAAGAGAACAGGAAAGTGCCAAGCATTCGGAGAGTGCTTGCATAATGTTGCGCACATTGGCAATGAATTTCTCACGGATTTCAGGTAGGAAACTGTCGGAAAGCATGGATTTAAGCCCCAAACAAGAGGACAAGTATAGAAATGATGCAAGAAAGGAATGTGTTTATTTGCTCCAATCCGAATAGCATTGCGTCAGATAAAACGGATATGATAAAATGGAGTATGGAGGCAAAGAAAGAGAGCGACAATCCCTTTGTCTTTTCCTTGTTTTTCCCTGTATTTCCTTGCTGCTCTCTCGTGCTTTGAAGTATGGCAAACACATCATACTTTTGCAGACAGAAACGTGCATTAAGGCGCAATACAAAAAGGAATTACAAACAAAACAACAATAAAATTATGGGATATTTTATCATTACGGATTCAAACTGGGCAAAGCTGAGGAACGAGATACTCAGCCTTGCCGAGACATGCCACAAGGCATTCGGGGAACAAAGCAGGCATACCGATTGGCTGCACAACGGGGATGTGTGCAGGCTGCTCAACATCAGCAAGCGTACCTTACAGCACTATCGTGATACGGGTGTCTTGCCCTTTGCCCAAATCGGGCATAAGTGCTACTACAAGCGTGAGGATGTAGAATGGCTGTTACAGACAAAATCGGAGAAATCAAAAACAGACAAATAAAAGAACGAGAAATAAGACAAGAGAACGATGGAACAGGTAAGGGACTTAAACATGGAGGCTGACGATATGCAGGTGGTGCTGTCCGCTATCAGCAGTGTAAGTAGAAGGATAAAGGAAGTAGCACAGACCCACAAACCGCTGTTTGGTGGAGAACATTTCCTCACAGGTAAAGAAGTATGCGAGAGGCTGTATATCAGTCCTCGCACCTTGCAGGACTATCGGGATAGGGGAATTATCCCCTACACTCAGTTTGCAGGGAAGATACTCTATAAGGAGTCGGATTTGGAAAGGTTGTTGGAGGATAACTATAAGGAGTAGCAAACATGTTCTCTTCTGAATATGTTATAAAATCTAAAATAATCAACAATGTGATTGATTATTACACTTTTGTGTAATGTATATATGCTTTATTACATCTACTTTTGCCTAAAATAATTGTTTCATTATGGAAGAAAGATACAGCAGAAACAGGCTCTATATGAGTGAGAAAGAGCAAAGTGTGATAAAGGATTATAAGATATTCCTTGGTGGTGCAGGTATCGGCAGCATTGTGGCAGAATGTGCCTTGCGGTTTGGCTTCGAGCATATTACCATTGTTGATGGCGATAAGGTAGAGCAAAGCAACCTGAACAGGCAGAACTATACAGAGAATGATATTGGCAGATACAAGGCTGAGTGCTTGGCTGAGCGTTTGCTAAGCATCAATCCTGATGCACAGATAGATTACCATACAGAGTTCCTTAACCCTGATAACATCGAAGAGATGCTGAATGGGCATAATGTAGCCATCAATGCATTGGACTTTAAGGATAAAACTCCATTCGTCTTTGATGAAATTTGCAAAGAAAGAAAAATCCCAGTACTGCACCCATACAACTTTGGTTGGGCTGGCTTTGTTACGGTTGTAGACCCATTGGGGCATTCTTTATCTGAACTGACTGAAGAGCCAAAGGGATTTGAATTAAAGGTAGCTGAGTATGTTACTGGACACGGGGCTTTTTGGAATCAACCTAAAGAGTGGTTAGACAAAATTGTAACCCAATATAAAAAGGAAAGCGAAATGCTTCCACCTCCACAACTGTCCATAGCATCATGGATTGCAGCAGGCTTGTGTACAACGGCAATGTACAATCTTGCTACAGGAAAACCTGTGAACTATTTTCCTAAATTCTATCTCTCTTCGCTTTTGCCGTAAGTTATTTTTTCAGAAGAGTTTGTTTAAGGTAGCTCTTGAAATAGCTTCGGTGATATTCGTCACGCCTAATTTGTCAAAGGCGTGGCGTTTATAGGTTTTGATAGAATCTAACGAGCGGCACATTCTGTTCGCAATTTCCGTCATGGTAAGCCCTGCTGCTGATAACCGTAGCACTTCAAGTTCTTCTTCTTTGAGTGATATTCCATCACGTTCTTTCCACCGATGCCCTTCGAAAGAATATTTCCAATAGTTAAGATTACCCTTTTTGTGAAACTCTACATGTCCCACTGTTTTATGTGAAGATAGTGATACGACACACATACCAATCCATATCTTGCCTTCATCTGTCAATAGAATGGGAGTAAGCTGGTGATTAATCAACTTACTTTTTGTTCCACTCTTCAGATGAAAATGATATGACATGGAACATTGGTATTTATCAACATTGTCGAAAGTATCAAAGAACTTAAACCCACTTTTATTCAGCTCAACAAGCATTTTTAGTTCTTCCTCTGGTACATATTTCAAATAAAAACTATACCCCAATTCCTTCACCTCCTTTGCTGTATGACCACAAAGAAACAAAGGATTATCTGATACATAAAGAAACTCCTGCTTATAATAGTCTATCAAATAAATGCTCTGATAGGTTACACGTGCAAAGGACTCTACTGTATGAATCAATGTTGACAATACATTTGAATCGTAATCTGGTGCATTACGCATGGTGTTCGATGCTATAAAGAAATCTTTTATGTCTGTCATATATGCTAAACGTGCTAAGATTCTCTGATATATTTCACTACAAAAGTACATTTTTAATGCGAAATACCGCAAAAAGATTACACAAAAGTGTAAAAAACAAAGAGAGAAATGAAGATTTACACAAAAGTGTAATAGGTGATATTTGCATAAGAAGTATTTTTGCCATATAAATCAAGAAACAAAAAGCATTATGGAAAAACAGATTGCAACATTTAAGGACTACGCTATCTTCATGGCAGACAAAACGAGTCTGTTGGAAATAGCACAGTTTGTGGTCAAGGAAAATTACTCCCATCACTTATCTTCATTTACAGAGAAAGAAGTAAATGAAGATATCAAATCAGTGCTTGAAGAAGAGGAATATCTGTATGATAACAAATCTCATATTTATATTGCAAGGGATGCCTTTGGGAATATAATTGGCTGCATCAGGAGTTTCCATTGGGATAAACACAAGACTCTTCCTATTGAAAAAATATACGGAATAAATCCACTGAATGCTATTCACGGGGAAAGTAAATATAGTTTTTGGCATATCGGGCGCTTTGCCGTTGCAAAGGATTCGGGAATATCCACATTGACATTGTTCAAGCGGCTAATGGCATTGGCAGTAAAACCGATAGTAGAGGACAAGTACAGCTATATGATAGCAGAGATTGACAGCAAACTATTGAAAGTAATGAAGGGCTTGGGATTTGGCACACGTCAAATAGGGAAATCCATAGATTACCTGACATCGGAAACTGTTCCTGTATGTTCCAGTAAGAGAGGTATAATGGGGTTCTTTTCAAAGTATGGTGAACTTTGCAAGGCTGCATGATTACACTTTTGTGTAATATTTCAGACAACAAATTCAGAATTACACAAAAGTGTAACGATATAATTTGGAGAAACCAATACATTTGCAACATCGAAAGACAAGAAAAGTTGTCGGCATATCATGATGTTGACTCCAAAATTATAATAAGACAATACATATAATAAATAATATAATGTTTATGAAAAAGAAAATTCTCACGTTGCTCATGTCTGGCTGCTATGGTATTCTTGCTGCACAAACTACGGGAACGGTCGTAGATGAAAACAAGCAACCATTACCAGCTGCAACGGTTTCGTTGTTTCGTGAAAGCGAAAATAAGATGATTAGTGGAGTAGTAACTGATATGAATGGCGGCTTTGAACTGAATACGCATGAAGGAGAGAACTATAGAATAAGGATATCTTTTGTTGGGTATTCTACGCAGGAAATTAAATGCCAAAACATTTCTAAGCACCTTTCGGTGGGTACAATCATGTTGGAACCAGAAAGTAAGCAGCTTAATGACGTTACAGTGATCGCCAACAACGTAATACAAAAAGCTGACCGCCAAATAATTATCCCTAATCTGCTTCAGCAAAAAACATCAAGTAATGGTTTAAGTTTGTTGCAGCATCTTCAGCTTTCACGAATCTCTGTAAATACGCTTGACAGTAAGGTGACTACCACTATGGGGGATGCCGTAGAGTTACGTATTAATGGTGTAAAGGCAGAGATACAGGAGGTGAAGGCTCTCTTGCCGGCAGACGTATTGAGAATAGAATATCATGATAATCCTGGTCTAAGATACGGAAATGTAGCTGCCGTAATTGACATTATCTTAAAAGAAAAGAAGAATGGTGGAAGCATCTCCGGAGAGTTTATGAACACTATCAATCCCTTAGGTATAGGAGATTATCAGTTATCGGGTAATTATCATGTAGGTAAGTCAAACTTCAAGGCATCTGTAAACTGGAATCGACGTGATGTAAACTGGTTACGTGAAAACATGGAGGCTTTCCATGCAACGACCCCCAGTATCAGTAACTATGAGATAGGGCAAAAGACAAAGGCACGATATGACAACATCAATCTATCCATAGGATACGATTACATAAATAGCGGAAACATATTGAGTGTTACTTTTCGTGATTTATATAACAATACGCCTCATGCGGTATCTGATAGAAATTCCAAACTTATTCAGGATAGCAATACATTCGATATCAAGGACCGCACCAAGTCAAGGAGCAACAATCCATCGTTAGATATTTATTATCAGCATGAGTTTACCAAGGATCGGCATCTGTTCTTTGACCTGATAGGAACATATATCAATACTAAAAACGACCGTTTATATCGCCAATCTCTGGGGAATGCTGTGCAGGAAATAACTTCCCATGTCAATGGCAATAAATATTCGACCATAGCTGAAGTTATTTACGAGCAGAAAATCAAGGATTCGCGGTTGTCATTTGGTCTGCGACATCAGCAGATGTACACAAAAAATGCGTACGATGGAAACACATTCTCAAGCGTAAAGATGAATACAGGTGAGAGTTATGCTTTTGGAGAATGGGCTTCAAAGTTAGGGAAACTGGATTATATGGTAGGTGTAGGTGCTATGAGAACCTATGTTAGCCAAGGAAATGCCAAACAGGTAAAATATATATTTCGCCCGACTATTCAGCTGGGGTACCGTTTCAACAATTATCTGTCAATACGTTATAAAGCCTACATGGGAGGCTACGCACCCTCACTTGCCGAGTTAAGCGATGTTGAACAACACATAGACATTTACCAAATACGCCGTGGAAATCCAAATCTACAGGCGGTCAGATTTTTCTCTAATGAACTGTCAATTAGCGTAGGATCAAAATATATTAGTGCAGAATGGTTTACTCGTTATAGCTATGATGATAAACCATATATGGAAGAAACAACCTATTCGAATGGCTTCTATGTTAGGAGTTATGCCAATCAAAGAGGCTTCCATCGTCTGAACTCTCAAATAAACCTAAAAGTACAACCTTGGAGGGATTATATGTCCATCCAATTTACCCCATTTGTCAATCGCTATATCAGCAATGGCAATACCTATACGCATACACATACTAACTGGGGCTTGCGTGCCAACTTAATGGGAATGTACAAGAATTGGTATGTAGGCGCCAATCTTGAGACAAGTTTTCATAGACTGTGGGGGGAGACACTTAACAAAGATGAGAAATCACATAGTATAGTTTTTGGGTACAATAGAGAAAAATGGGGTGTAGAACTCCAGTTGCAGAACATCTTCAGTTCACGTTATGAAATGTCTGTAGAAAATCTTTCCCATCTTGCTCCTTATAATCAAATGGTATGGTCGAAAAATCTATGTAAGGTTTTTGGCATAGACTTTCATTTCAACCTGAACTTTGGAAAGCACGGTTCTGAGGTGAACCAACGTATTCATAACTCTGATACTGATGCAGGTATTGTGCCAACAACGAAGTAGCAGATAAATATAAATTCACGTACAGATAAAGAGGATGTCGAAAATCTTTAAAAGAGTAGACGTTATTAAATACTTTTAGCCTTATGGCAGAAATTAATTTAAAAAAGCTCCTTGATGAGTCCATGTTGAAAGAAATCGATCAAGATTGCATTATTTTGAACGAAGAGCAGGCCGACGAATTATACGGAGGAGCAGAATGGGGTTACTATGGTAACTGTTCATTCGGTAATTGTCACTAAGACAGTTACAAAATGAGTATTAGGGGATGCTAACTCAGGAGCGTGAGTTTTACTCCGACAATAGCATTCCCTTTTTTCTAATATTATAACATAGAAAATGGAAAATAAACTTAAACTCTCAGCATATTTATTTAAGAATTTATATCACATTAAGAGACATCAATTAGGTCTCTTCTTTTCTGGAAGAACAGCAAAAAACATTTTTGTATCAGCTAACACCTATAATTCTGTCATCAATGAAGATTTTAGGCATATAGACAAAAATACAATGGAGTTATTAATTAAAGCAAAGGTGCTTGTTCCAAAGGAAGAAGACGAGTTTAGATCAATAAACATAGAAAACCAAAAGATTTTAAAGAAGCAAAGACAGTACCATAGTGAGCACCTATATATGTCCATTCAACCAACTGATAAATGTCAATTTGCTTGTAACTATTGTGGTCAAGAGCACAACCATGCAGAAATCAGTATAGATACCATAGAATGTCTCATCAAACAGATTGATATTAAATTATCTGCACATGATTATCAGGACATGGAAATAGGATGGTTTGGAGGAGAACCGTTATGCGCCTTAGATAAAATGCGTATAATCAATAAGCATATAAAAATTCTGACAAATAAGCATAAGATTAAAAATCTATCTCATATAACTACAAATGGCTATATACTCACGCCAGATGTATATAGAGAGTTAAAGGAACAATTTAATTGCAGGAGGATAGAAATAACAATAGATGGAGATAAGGAATTCCATGACAAGCACCGTTTCACGTGTAGCGGTAAAGGAACTTTTGTTAAATTATACAACAATTTAAAGTCTATAGTCTCAAGCCCATACTATGATAAGACTAAATGCATGATAACCATTCGATGTAATATTGATCAAAGTAATATAGATGGTGTTATTCCACTTTTACATAAACTGTACAATGATGGGATGCAGGATAAAATTCGTTTTTATTGTGCATGTGTTGTTTCATGGGCAAACAATGGTGCTGGTGATGCCAAGACATGGAAGATAATTGGGAAAAAGTCTACAGAGTATATACTTTATATGCTAACGCATGGTTTTAGAACAGAGATTCTTCCGCACAGAAGTGGGCCTTATATATGTATTGGGACAATGAAAGAGTCCTTAATGTATGATGCTTATGGTAATATTTACGACTGTTCGGAGACAGCCTATTCTACAAGATATTTAGGAGGTCCATTGCATTTGGGCAATATACATAACCGAGGTAATAAGCGCAAAAATAGTGCCTTAGCGACCATTCCCCACATGTTGTTAAGTGGTCAGATTAAACAGTGTAAAGATTGTAAGTATTATCCTTTATGTGGAGGATTATGTCCACTTGCATTATATGAGAAAGAACCTAGATGCCCTATGTTTATATATAATATAGAGGATCGCATGCTAATAAATGCTATATACAGACTTAACCATATAAAATAATAACATAATGCATATAATTCAAACATATAGTCAGTTAAGAAGTTATGGACTGAACTTTTGCGGAGGTTATTTATCTCCACTAGTCAATTGGCTATCAATAGCATTGAGTGGATTACTCTTAAAAGAGTATAACCCACAAATACCCCTTTGTATGTATACAAATTTTGAGTTAAAACATATATTTAAAGATTTGTTTCTATTGCCATATGATACATACTTCATATTGGATGACATCAAGAATGAGTATAGGGATTTTTACTGTTACCCTAAAATTCAAACATATAGTATGCAAAATGCTCCCTTTTTGCATATAGACTGTGATGTGTTTTGCAAGGAAGCGCTCAAGAAGCGCTTATTAACAGCAGACTTAGTAGCCCAGCATGAAGAAAACGATTCAAATTTCTACATGTTAGTACTAAACCATTTGAAATCATGCAATGCGATAATTCCTGATTACATGAGAGTATGTTTCGGTGAAAATAATATACATTCATATAATGCAGGGGTATTGGGTGGTAATAATGTGTTCTTTTGGAAAGAGTACATTGAATATGTTAAAGATTTTTTATCAAGCAATGCTAATAGTATAAGAAAGTCAGACAAGAAGTTTCTTTATAATGTTGTTTTTGAACAATGGATTTTTTATGCCTTAGCACATACAAAAAGAATCAAGGTTGAAACATTTATTAAGGGTGTTGTTAAGGATTTTGTTATGCCTTGGGGAACAGTCCCTGACCAAGTAGTGGAAGCTAACAATCATCCTTATATTCACATAATGAATTACAAAAGTCATCCACGCTGTAATAGCTATATCATTAGGCAAATGTATAGGAAGTATCCAGAGTATTTTGACCGAATACTCTATGTATGCCATAAAAATGATATTTGTCAAAAAATCACACTAAAAGGTATTGCAAATAGTGAGTATGAGAAAAGAGCAATAGAATATGAAAAAATATCTAATGGAGACTTATTAAACTCTATAATTTCAATTTCTCCTGATGTTAAATTCATAAGTAATAAAAAAGTTTCAACATTACCTGATAAAAAGGAATGCAAACAGGAGGGATATCTAAAAACATACAATACATATCTTGCGCAGAATGTGTATATAAAATACGACTCTGTTATGACAAATCTACTTAAAATATTTAGGAAGCCTATTCGGTTAAACGAAATAATAACAGACTTGAATCCCTTTCAACAAGAATATTTAATTACAAGTATTCGCAAGGGATTATTTGATAATGTATTAATTATATGACACCATAAAATAACAAAACATAGTGCATACTTTATAATTAATACTTTGGTGGCATGAGCATAATGCTACACTAATGTATTTTAAGTGTACTAATTATATAGTCATATACACTCAGAAGGTTTAATACTTATACAACCTAAAATTAAGGTTTTTGTTAGTAGCTTAAAGGTATTTTTAGAAAAAGATTTTGTTTTATTAATATTATTGCATACATGAGGTTTTTACAGACATATTACAGTTTCTCCACAGATGAAGATCCTATGTTCGATAAAGCAGGATTTCTCTCACCTGAATTTCATTGGATAACTATGGCTATTAGTTGCCTTTTACTAAAGCAGCATTATGGTCATGTTACGCTGTATTGCAATTCCACAGCTAAAAAAGTTGTTGAAGAATTGTGTATTCCTTATGATCAGATAGTAACAATTCCGAATATTATGGAAGGGTATTCTGGCTATGAATTATGGGCTTTGCCAAAATTATATACATACAGTGAACAGCATGAACCATTTTTACATGTAGATTGTGATTTTTTGTTGTATGACAGCTTACCAGATTCCTTTTGGAAAGCAGACTTATTCGCACAAAATATTGAGTATGACGATCAATTGTATAATCGTAAGTGCATAGATCGTTTCATACAAGTTGGAGGAAAAATTCCCAATTTTGCAGATATAGAGCTTAAAAATAAGATTATTAGTGTGGCTAATGCAGGCGTACTCGGAGGAAATGATGTGAAATTCATTCAATACTACACAGAACAAGCATATAGATTTATATATAACAATGATAGGATTTTGAAACTTAATCATGACGGTTTTATAAATTCTGTTTACGAGCAACTTTTCTTTTATTGCCTAGCTCAAAAATATAATAAAACTATAAGCTACTGCACTGAAGGTGAAAAATTAAGTACTTTGTTTGATTGGATGAATCTTGATATGTCGTGTTTGAAAAAACACGGCTATTGTCATATGCTTGGAAATATAAAAAAAAGAAATGATGCACAAATTTTTGCATCAAGGCTTCTAGAAAAAATAGATCCTGCTTTACATCATCATATAATCAATACATATATCCAGCATGGCGGTATCCCAATATCTAATTATCTGAATTTTATAGATACTCCTTATATCCATCATTACAGGACTTCCAACGAAATATTAGAAAGGTCACGTAGTTTTAAAGTTTCTAAAAATTATGATATAGGAAAAATAATGAAAGAAAGAATCTATACCGAAATTAAGAAACTGGACAACACGTGCATCAAAGTTGAGAAACAACTAGAAGATAATAAGAAGGAATTTTTTAAAAAGCAGTATACTTGCATTAATAGCTTTTGGGAAAATGAGAGATTATATGAGAGTAATTGTCAGTTTATTTTAAATCCTTTTATTAGCTTGACAGATATATCATCAGAAACATTGATGTATATTACAAAAAATCAAAAAATTGAAAATAAAATGTATAAAGTTGTAACTATACCAGATGCTTTTCGTCAAACAGTTTATGAAGTAGTTGCTCGTGGAACGGTTGAAACTATTATAGACTATCTCCTACAGGAGCATACAGCAACAGCCTCCGATATAATAGATAATGTTTGTGCACTATCACAAAACAAATATGGTAAAGAAGAGTATGAAGCTAATTTAAGATATGTAGAAAGAATTATTTACCGGATGATAGAAAACTGTATTTTAACAATATCGAATATCTAACGTCCAGTTTTATTTTTGACTATTATTGAAATATTAATGCTAAAGCTCACAGTTTAATGAAACATATTCGTTTCTTACATCAATACGATTCTATGCAATGTGGTATTACATGCTTACAAATGATATGCGAATATTATGGAAAAAGATACTCTTTATCTTTTTTAGAAAAACTATGTACGCCAACTACAGAAGGAATTTCTTTATTGGGACTAAGTAAAGCTGCAAATTACCTAGGCTTTGATACGATTTGTACCCAGATAGATATTACCAATTTATCCAAATATCCGTTACCTTGTATTCTCCATTGGAATCAGAATCATTTTGTAATACTATATAAAATAAGAAGAGACAAGAGATTTTATATAGCAGATCCTAGTAAAGGATTAATTAAATATAATTTAGAGGAATTTAAGAGTCATTGGATTAGTACAAGATTGAAAGATAAAGAGCAAGGAATCGCTATGCTTTGCAGTACTACTCAGTTACTTGATAACAATAATATTAAAGAAGAATCCAAGCTGAAAGAAGAACGCTCACTCAAGTTTCTTTTCGGTTATGTCAAAAAATACGGAAAGCACTTTGGGCAGATAGTCTTAGGCTTACTTGTGGGCAGTCTGCTGCAACTTATCCTGCCTTTCCTCACGCAATCAATTGTGGATGTGGGAATCAAAAACCAGAACATCGGTTTTATTTGGTTAATACTCTTGGGACAACTTGTCCTTACCATGAGCCGTACTGCCATTGATTTTATCCGTCGTTGGCTCTTACTGCATATCTCTATGCGGATCAATATTTCTCTTGTGAGTGACTTCTTCATCAAGCTGCTCAAACTGCCGATGTCGTTCTTCGACACTAAACTGATGGGCGACCTTATGCAGCGTATGGGTGACCATAGTAGGGTGAACACGTTCTTAACTCAAAAGACACTTAGCATCGTGTTCTCCCTCTTTACCTTTGTGGTGTTCAGCATCGTGCTGCTATCCTATAATTGGCTTGTCTTTACCATCTTCATGCTCGGTAGTCTGCTCTATGGCGGTTGGCTTGCACTCTTCCTCAGGCGCAGAAAAGTACTTGATTACGAACTCTTCGAGCAGCAAGCCATCAACAACAACAAGACCTACGAGTTTATCACCTCTATGCAGGAGATAAAACTCCAAGATTGTGAACAACGTCGTCGTTGGGAATGGGAGGACGTGCAGGCAGACCTCTTTGGAGTGCAGATGAAATCCCTTAAACTCCAACAGACACAAGAGGCTGGTAGCATATTCATCAACGAACTGAAAAACATCGTAATCACCGTGGTGGCAGCCACAGCCGTCATTCACGGACAGCTCACGCTGGGTATGATGCTTGCCGTGCAGTATATCATTGGGCAACTCAACTCACCTGTCGAGCAGTTGATGAGTTTCTTCTATTCGGTGCAGGATGTGAAGATAAGTCTTGAGCGTATCAATGAAATCCACCGCATGGATGATGAGAACGGAAAGCAAGGATTGGAAATGGCAGTGAAAGAAAAAAATCAAGGCATAGACCTTGAAGCCGTAAACTTCAAGTACGATTCTCACGCATTGAAAACCATCATTGATGATGTAAGCCTCACAATCCCCAAAGGTAAGGTAACTGCCATTGTCGGAGCGTCGGGTAGCGGAAAGACCACCCTCATCAAACTGATGTTGGGCTATTATCCCGTATTGGGAGGACAAATCACCATAGGCGGAACAGGTGTAAATACGCTAAATAAGAAGTGGTGGCGCAGACAGTGTGGCGTGGTGATGCAAGACGGTGTGATATTCTCCGAGAGTATAGCAAGGAATATAGCCGTAGATGATGGTGAGATTGACAAGGAGCGATTGCAAAGGGCAGCCGAAATAGCTTGTATTCATGACTATGTAATGGGACTTCCCTTAAAATACAACACTAAGATTGGTCGCGATGGCGTTGGCTTGAGTCAAGGACAGAAACAGCGTATTTTGATAGCAAGAGCTGTATACAAGAACCCCGATTATATTTTCCTTGATGAAGCCACCAACTCGCTCGATGCCAATAACGAGCGCATGATTGTGGAGCATCTGGATGAGTTCTACAAAGGCAAGACGGTAGTTATAGTGGCTCACCGACTAAGCACGGTGAAGAATGCTGACCAAATAGTGGTACTGGATAAAGGCAAGGTGGTCGAGATTGGCAACCACGAGGAACTCACGGCAAAGCGTGGTGCATACTACAATCTTGTAAAGAATCAATTGGAGTTAGGAAACTAACGTAAAGGAAAAACAACTATGGTAGACGACAAGATAGAACTCCGCAGCGAGAAGGTAAGGCACATCATTGGCGAGATACCGTCAAAAATTGTACGCTATGGCATCATGATTATCACTATTGTAATATTAGGACTACTGGCAGGTGCATACTTTATACCTTATCCTGAAACCATCAGTGCAAAGGTACAGATGACAAATGCCCGTCAAGGCACAATCGCCGTTCCCTATAAATACGTAAATACGTTAGCGAGAGGAATGACGGTAAACATCGAATTTGAGGGTTACGATGCAGAAACCTACGGAGTTGCAAATGGTGTAATAACAGCCACATCGCATATACCCTTACAAACGGCAGAAGGCAACGTGTTCACGGCACAGGTAAGGATAACAGATTGCAAGTATAATCTCATCAGCGGAATGACAGGCACCGCATCTATACTTGTAAGCAATGAAAGCATATTTCAGAGGATTGTCAGGCAAATAACAAACATCATATAATTTCCTTTTTAATCGTAATCAAGCGGTGAAAGAAGAAGGGCAGTTGTAGTTACTGCGTAGTACCATTGTTTCGGGTATTTTACTACACGTTAATCCTTTTTCTTTCACCGCTTTAACTCCTATTGTAGTAATGTAGTAAGATATAATCGGTGAAAGAAAAAGGAAAGATAAGAAATAATCATTAGTTATTCGTGTTACCGAGCAGAAATATCGGTGTTATCACGGATGCAGGTTTCTGCAATCTCTCACAGAGATACTCTCTAAATAAATGGGCTTCCGTGCTGTCCAACTGAAAAGACAGGGCGATGATGACAGGAAGCGGATAGAGCGGAGCATAACCTTTTAGTTGTTCGTTTGCATAAATATCTTCCTCACCTGCAAC
>NZ_AJIN01000031.1:0-11233 GCF_000257925.1 Prevotella sp. oral taxon 306 str. F0472 | reverse complement strand
AAGTAATCAGTTCTAACAAACGAGTCTTTGCTTGTGAAAATACGTCACCTTATACGGTTGACAGATCAGTAGATGAGTTTACGAGTAGACAAGTTAACAAGTTAAAAGTATACAAGTAAACGAGTTATTAGTCGGAGAGACTAATATAAAATGATGAAAAATCTACTGATAAGAAAGGAAGAAATGACAAAAGACAGAAGTGATAACTAGTCAACTTGTCAACTTCATAACTAGTCAACTGAACGAAATATTAGGTGGTTATTGCGTCGGGGTTCCACCTCTTCCCATTCCGAACAGAGAAGTTAAGCCCGTCTGCGCCGATGGTACTGCAATGCAATGCGGGAGAGTAGGTGGCCGCCTTCTTTAATATGAGAGAGCTTCGAAGAGAAATCTTTGAAGCTCTCTTTTTTGTTCCCTTTTTTGTGGCTCCACTCTCAATTCTATCACCTTATAACTCCTCCACCTCCTATTCCAAATTCTCTCTCAGCCTTCTCCAAACGAACCTCCACCATCCGCAGGATAGTAATGTAGATGGAGAGACATTACTGAAATACCATAGACAAGCCTCAAGATGTTTTTATCGACTTGCTTCAATCGTACCTCCATTTTTATAAAACGTACCTTCGTTTTTAATAAAACGTATCTCCGTTTTTAATAAATCGTACCTTGTTTTTTTATAAAACGTACCTTGGTTTTTAATAAAACGTACCTCCGTTTTTAGTGAAATGATAGTACTTCTTATTTAGAAACAAGTATTAGGTCACACAAGCAGTAGTTTCTTACTGAAAAGTTGGACAAGTACTGAATGATGAAAGTGGTACGTGTGCAAGAAGAATTAATGTAGAATACATGTAGTATTTAGGCTAAACACATGATGTATTAATGCAGAGCACCGATAATGTTGATGGTAGATTGGATTGCAGAATGTTATTCTTAATAGGCGAGGAAAAGCTGATATTTCTGTAAATTGTTGCTTTGCAATGATTGAGATAGCGCACAACATTTGTTTACATCAACTTTAATATTTTTTTTTTATAATTATGTTTGTATATTGAGTAAGGCTAAAGGTTGTAAAGTCTTAGTTATCCTCTCCCCAACTTTCTCCCTACTTCTCTCCGAACGATCCCTCACCGTCCGTAGGGAAGTAATGCTGATAGAGAGTAATTTCCAAGATATGTTGGATGCACATCAAGAGTGTCTTACCTTAATAATCTTACGCCAATAAGACTTTATGAAAGCACCAAGAAGAAGCACTTCTAAGACATGCTAAAAAAAATGTTCGCGTACAATTTTTTGAGTTTCTTGTGCTATGTGTTTAATTGCTCTTACCTATATAATATGCGAGACCAATATTCCATATACCTTGCAGACCATAGCCTAGCTCTGAAGTAAAGCGGAGACGGTGGCTTCCAAGCTCTATGCCAACAGGTGATAATTGGTAGGCAAGTCTCATTTTATTCTCTTTGATATTAGGAAAGTTGCTACTTTTTGATCTTAGTTGATAGTAGCTTATCCCCATTCCGACCTTTGAATATAGTGTAAAGTTCCTATTTTCGAGCCATTTGTAATGCACTTCTGGCATAACAGTCCATGCTTTACTCGATAACTTCAGTTCATCATTAGGAAATATAGAGTAGAAAAGTCCTTCAAAAATAAGTCTGAAAGGGTTATCCTTCTCTTCTTCAGTCAATGGTTGATGTGCTCCTTTTGCAGCTGCTTCAGTATAGCTAATATCTGCTCCTACCGCCCATCTTTTATTCAGATGATAGATATATTCCATGTTAAGAGAGCTGTTGATATTCTGAAACGAAGAGAATAATGAAGCATCATCCTCAAGTTGAAACTGTTTAACGTAATTGTTTCTAACACTCTTCAAATGTGGCTCATCCCCTAGTCCGAAGCTCCATATTAATTCGTGTTTGGGTTGTTGGGCGTTCAGCGAGAGTGCAATACCAGTTAATAGTAGTGCTAAGAGTCTTCTTTTCATATTGTGATATAGATTTTAATTATATTACTGCAAAGGTAATAAAATTACTGATCATCGTTATTTATTGTTCCGTCTTTTTTTGATGTTGTAGGTGTGAAGAATCGCAATAGAGGCTCTTCTCCACTCAAGAAGAGCCTTTCCTTGCCTTCAAAGAGGCATCTTCTATGATTGAAGAAGCGCCCTTCTGTATTAGTAATAACAATGGCAGGGAAGAAAAGCGTACCTAATATGTATGATTTTTTATTGTTTTTATGTGGTATGTATATGATGTTTAAGAAAAAAGCGTTACTTTTGTTAGTCGCATAATCATTAATATGATATACTTTATTAAACGATCCGTTGTATGGCTAAGACGTGCACAGTACTCTCGAGGGTTCGGTGTACAATCGCCTTGGGCATATAAGTTTATTCGTTATGTTGTGAATGAGCATTATCCATATTATAAGTATGAACAATTAAAGCAACAGGTCTATGGGATTAATAAGCGGGTTCGCAAACTTTGTAAACTCTATTTTCGTATAGCTAATTTCTTGCAACCTCATAGCTTTATAGACTATCTTCCCTCCTCCTCCTGTTATAAGATTTATGTATTGACAGGGGCTAAGAATACGCTTTATCAGTCTATTTCTCAAGGGATAAGACCTGAAAAATATGCACAAATACTTGATAAGGTGGGTGATAATACAATCGTTCGTGTTAGTTTAAGAGGTAACTATCGTGAGTTTATTGATAAAGCAATCGAGTTACTCCCATCTACATCTGTCTTGATTCTAGAGCATATAAAGCGTGATAAAGAGACACGGGCATACTGGAAAAGGTTGATTGCTGACAATCGTACTGGTATTACCTTTGATTTATATTATTGTGGTTTAATCTTTCTGAATAAGTCCATGATAAAGCAAGATTACATTGTTAATTTCTAAAATGAAGCTATATACAAAGACAGGTGATGAAGGTATGACCTCCTTATGTGGTGGTAAACGAGTTTCAAAAGACGATATACGGGTAGAATCCTATGGAACTATTGATGAGTTGAATGCCCATATTGGATTATTAAAATCGTATCTTCAACCATCTCCAATGAGTAATATTCGTAGTGGAGAACAGAATCAGCAAGAGTTGAAGTCTTCGATTGTTTCTTTCTTGGAAGATGTTCAGAAGGAACTTTTTGTGATAGGAGGAGAATTAGCAAAAGATAACTCAACTCTATCAAAACTACCTTCTGTAGCCTCCTTGGTTATAAGGTTAGAAGGAAAGATAGATGAGATGATGATGTCAATTCCAGCTCAACACGAATTCATTTATCCCGGTGGTAGCCTTATGTCAGCCCAATGTCACGTTTGTAGGACGGTATGTCGTCGTGCAGAAAGACGTATTATCACACTATCTAAAATAGCTCAAATTCCTGGAAATATATTTCCTTTTATGAATAGATTATCAGATTATCTTTTTGTTTTGTCACGTTATTTAAACATAAAGACTGATAATAGTGAAAAAACGTGGGAAAATGCTTGTAGATAGGAAATAATATATTACTTTTGCACGAACTAAGAACATGTAAAAAAATAAGAATATGTATTGGACATTGGAATTGGCCTCTAAATTGGAAGATGCTCCATGGCCTGCAACAAAAGACGAGTTAATCGACTATGCTATGCGATCAGGTGCACCTCTTGAGGTTCTAGAGAACTTGCAAGAGATAGAAGATGAAGGAGATGTTTACGATAGCATAGAAGATATTTGGCCAGATTATCCTTCTAAGGATGATTTCTTATGGAATGAAGATGAATATTAAGACATTAAAGCAAGAAAAGGTTACTCATAGGTAAGATGTGAGTAACCTTTTTTATTGCTCCAGAACACGTTTATTCCATAAATAAAAATAGTCTTTGATTGCAATAAACAACAACATCCTCCGTTATAAGAGCGTGTTTAAACGCTTATTTCTTATAGTCATTCTGATGAGCTTGGCAGTAATTTCTGTCAAAGCACAGTTCGATCCGTCCTATAGTCATTATTGGGCTATGGAGCCGTCGTTCAACCCTGCAACTGTTGGAAAAGATAATAAATTAAATGTTATTGGAGCCTATGCTTTGGACTTTGCAGGCTATGAGCATAATCCAAATACTTTCTATGTGGGGGGGGATATGCCTGTTTATTTCATGAAACAATACCATGGTGTGGGCGTGTCAATATTGAATGATAAAATAGGAGCTTTCACACATCAACGGATAGCAGGACAATATGCTTTTCGTAAGAACTTATGGGGAGGAATGCTGTCTGCAGGTGTGCAAGTAGGTGTTCTGTTTGATAAGTTTGATGGTAGTAAGCTAGATCCTGCGGAAGCAAATGACCCCGCTTTACTTACAACAGAGGGTAATGGTAATAGTCTTGACTTAGGAGTAGGACTTTATTACACTCACAAAAACTGGTATACCGGAATATCTGTTCAGCATTTAAATGCCCCTTTGTTAGAACTTGGTGACAGAAACCAATTTCAAATAGATCGTACCTATTATTTGACAGGAGGATACAATATAAAATTGAGGAATCCGTTTCTAAGTATACCAATGTCTGTTTTGGCACGCTATGATGGTACTGCTTATCGGGCAGATATAACGGCACGTTTGGTCTATACGAATGATAAGAAAGTCCTATATGGGGGCGTCTCTTATAGTCCAACAAATTCAGTTACCGCTTATGTTGGTGGTACTTTTCATGGGATAAATGTTGGGTATAGCTATGAGATGTACACTGGTTCTGCAGCTTTTGGCAATGGTAGTCATGAGTTGTTTGTAAGTTATCAAACAGACATAAACCTTCAGAAGAAAGGTCGAAACAAACATAAAAGTGTAAGATTTCTATAAGAACGATATATGAAAACGAAGAAATGTATATTAACCATTTGTCTTAGCACCCTCTTTCTAGGCACTCTCACTGGTTGTTTTTCTGGTAAAACAGCATCAACGTCAGGTCGCGGTGGTGAGGTCACTGGTGTTGGTGGAGGTGGTAGCTTCCGTGAACCAACACCTTATGGTATGACCCTTGTAAAGCGTGGATGGCTGCACATGGGTTTAGACAAACAAGATTCTCTTTGGGGAAAGAAGACTCCTGTAAAGGATATATCTGTAGATGGTTTCTGGATGGATGAGACCGAGGTAACCAATTCCGAGTATAAGCAATTTGTAGAGTGGGTGCGTGATTCCATTCTTCGTACACGTTTGGCAGATCCTGCTTATGGTGGAGATGAAACCTATATGATTACAGAAGATAAGAATGGTGACCCTGTTAAGCCTCATATCAATTGGAATAAACGATTGCCACGAAAGTTCAATGAGGATGAGCAAAGAGCTTATGAAAGTATGTTTGTTACTAATCCTGTAACAGGGGAGAAGAGTCTTGATGCGAAACAGATGAATTATCGCTATGAGATTTATGACTATACAACAGCGGCTTTGCGTCGTAATCGTTTGAATCCACAGGAGCGTAATTTGAATACAGATATAAAGGTTGATCCTAGCGAAGTCGTGATGATTTCTAAGGATACAGCCTATGTTGATGATGAAGGAAACATTCACCAAGAAACAATCAACCGCCCATTAACAGGTCCTTGGGACTTCTTGAATACTTACATCGTTAATATCTATCCAGATACAACTTGCTGGGTAAACGACTTCCGAAACTCTGATAATGAGATATACTTACGTAATTATTTCAGCAACCCAACCTATAATAACTATCCAGTAGTGGGAGTTACATGGGAGCAAGCCAATGCTTTCTGTGCTTGGAGGACGGAATATCTATTGAAAGGATTAGGTCGTGAGGCTCGTTATGTACAGCGTTATCGACTGCCGACAGAGGCTGAATGGGAGTATGCTGCACGTGGAAAGAATCAAGACGAGTTCCCTTGGGACAACCAGAATGTTAAGAATGGCAATGGTTGTTTCTATGCTAACTTCAAGCCAGATCGTGGTAATTATACGAAGGATGGAAACTTGATTACAAGTAAGGTGGGCATTTATGGTGCCAATTCCAATGGTCTTTATGATATGGCAGGTAATGTTGCTGAATGGACAAGTACCGTTTATACTGAAGCAGGTGTGGATGCGATGAATGACTTAAACCCACAGTTAGACTATAAAGCTGCTAAAGAAGACCCTTATAGACTCAAGAAGAAGAGTGTGAGAGGTGGTAGTTGGAAGGATCCTGAGAGTTACATTCGAAGTGCATGGCGTACTTGGGAATACCAGAATCAACCGCGTAGTTACATTGGATTCCGTTGTGTTCGTAGCCTCGCAAGTTCATCTAGTGAAGCAGCAAAAGAGAATAAAAAAAGCAGTAAGAAAAGGAAAAGATAATGACACAGTATAGTAAATTCAACTTCATTTACCATCTACAAAAGTGGATGGATAGTGTCCCTGGACAAACTTTCCTCAATTATGGTTATAGTTGGGGAGCATCAATTGTAATCCTTGGTGCCTTATTTAAGCTCACTCACTTACCGGGTGCTAACATCATGTTATACCTTGGTATGGGTACTGAGGTTATAGTGTTTTTCCTCTCTGCATTCGATCGTCCGTTTGATAAAACAGATGATGGTCGTGAGCTGCCGACGCATGTTACAGATGAATACCTAGCTGGGAAAGAAGAGAATAGGTCTACTTCTTCAGCTGTGCAACCACAATATTCTGCGGTTTCATCAGTAGATGTTGAGCGTGTACAGCAGGCTATGCCATCTGCTGATGACATAGCAGCTGCAGTTGTTGGACAACAGAGCAAGGCTATTGCTGATGCTCAACAACAAACGCCAGAGATGGTAGAGGCACAAACAAATTACGTCTCTGCTTTGCAGAATCTTACAGAGATGTTAGGTAAGGTGAACGATCAGAGTCAGCGTCTTACACGTGATAGTGAAGAGATGGAGAACCTCAATCGTACTCTTACAGGTATTGCAAAGGTTTATGAAATGCAACTTAAGGGAGCAAGTCAGCAGATTGGTACTATTGATCAGATTAATGAACAAACCCGTAAGATGGCTCACCAGATAGAGCAACTTAATAGTATTTACGCTCGTATGATTGAGGCAATGACTGTTAATATGCGTGTTGCTGCACCAGGGGCGGCTACACAACAATCAACTCCTGAAAGCTTATAAACAGAAAGATGAAGGTAAGGGGAGGTCTCGTAAAAGATACTCTTCAATACTAATAAATAAGATTAATGGCTATTAAAAAGAAAAAGGTTAGCCCACGCCAGAAGATGATTAACCTCATGTACGTTGTCCTCATGGCAATGTTGGCATTGAATATTTCTACGGAAGTACTCAATGGCTTCTCTGTTGTTGAGGAGAGTTTGAATCGTACGACGGGTAATTCTTCTAAGGAGAATGAAGCGATCTTTGGTGAACTAGACCAAATGATGCAGAAGAATCCACAGAAGGTTAAGGAGTGGTTTATGATGGCATCGACTGTTAGAGAGATGAGTGATTCTCTCTATAATTATGCTCAGTCATTGAAGGTTGCCATTGTCCGTGAAGCAGATGGTGAAAAAGGTGATCCTTTGCACATTGAAGGTAAAGACAATCTGGAGGCTGCCAGTTATATAATGTTGAACCCTGCTAATGGGCAAGGGCGCAAGTTATACAATGCAATCAATAGTTATCGCAGTCGAATCTTACAGTTTGTAACAGACCCCCGACAAAAGAGTATTATTGCAAGTAATCTCTCAACGATAGTGCCGAAACACTCAATGGGGAAGAACTGGGAGGAATATATGTTCGAGAATATGCCTGTTGCAGCTGCTGTAACATTGTTATCAAAGTTACAGAGCGACGTTCGTTATGCAGAAGGCGAAGTCCTGCACTCATTAGTGGCTAATGTTGGTTTGAAGGATTTACGTGTTAACAAATTACAAGCATTCGTTGTTCCGAGTCAAACTCGTCTCTATCCAGGTGAAACCATGACTGCTCAAATGTTTATGGCAGCAGTAGATTCCACCCAACAACCACAAGTTTATGTTAATGGTCAACTAATTCAAGGGAATCAAGTGACCGTGAAAGCTGGTGCTCCTGGTAAGCATACTTTGAGTGGATACATGCTTATGAAGGATATGGCAGGTAATGTTTTGCGCCGTAATTTTGCACAAGACTATTGGGTTACTGGTGGACCACAACCTAAGCAATACATTAATTCTAGTGGTATGCAAAAGACACCTCCTTTCGATGGGATGGCTACAATTGCAGCTGATTTGATGAATGTATTGTATGCTGGATTTGATAATCCAATCACCATAAGTATTCCTAATACCTCTCAAAACGATGTACAAGCAACGATGTCAGGAGGAACACTTATTGCACATGGTGGCGGTCATTTCATAGCGCGCCCATCAGCAGTCGGCAGTCCTGTTACCATTTCTGTATCAGCCAAGGGACGCAAGGTCGGTGCCTATCAGTTCCGTGTCCGTAAGCTACCAGACCCATCTCCTTACATTGCTATGGGGGGTGATCGCTTTAAGAGTGGACCATTATCTAAAGCAGCCTTAATGGGTGCTCCAGGTATTCATGCGGCTATTGATGATGGATTACTTGATATTCCGTTCACTGTGACAAGCTTCCGTGTTGTCTTCTTTGATAATATGGGTAATGCCGTTCCATTGGCTAGTAATGGTGCTTCCTTCTCATCTCAACAGAAGGAGCAGTTCCGTCAGTTGAGTCGTAACAAGCGCTTCTATATTACCAATGTTGTTGTTCATGGACCTGATGGAATCACTCGAACCCTCAATGGGCGCAATATGGAGGTTATTGTTCGATAACTATTTGTTAGATAAAACTAGCTGAATAAAATATAGGGGATGGTCTTCTTTCCTCTCATAAAGATAAAACAAAGAAACAATGAAAAAGATATTTCTCATAACCTGTACGGTTTTCTTTGCACTAGCCATCAGTGCTCAGCCTGCTGCTAGGCGTAATCAGCAAATGTCGCAATCACCTGCTAACACCATTACTACACGTGCGCAGATATCTTTCCCAACAGCTGCTCCTTTGCAAGAAGATGTTGTTTGGCGTCGTGATATCTATCGTGAATTGAAGTTGGATGAGGATGCGAATGCAGGACTTTATTATCCTGTTGAACCCGTAGGATCACAGATGAACCTCTTTACTTATATCTTCAAATTGATGATGAATGGTCCTAATCGAGGGGGAATTGCCGCTTATAATTATCGAATGGATGGTAACGAAGTCTTTACCGACTCTGCCCGTGTAAAGCCCTTGCAGTTCCTTGACAACTATCATATCTATTATGAACGCACCGACCATGGTATTCGTCTTGATAATAGTGATATTCCTTCGAGCGAGGTAAAAGGGTATTATCTAAAGGAAAGTGCTTATTATGACCAAGGTACATCAACTTTCCATCGTAAGGTGGTGGCGCTTTGTCCAATCATGTATCGCGAAGATGACTTCGGAGATGGAGAGGTGAAATACCCATTATTCTGGGTTCGCTATGACGACCTTGCTCCTTTCCTCTCTAAGCAAACCATGATGACTAGCAACTTAAACAATGCTGCTACGATGAGTGTGGATGATTATTTCACGATGAACTTATACAAAGGAAAGATTTACAAGACCACCAATCTGTTAGGAAAGACGCTTGCACAATATTGTCCAAACGATTCTGCAATGGCTGCAGAACAGAAAAAGATAGAGCGTGAGCTTGCTGATTTTGAGAAGCATATCTATGGAGATCCTGCTCGTAAGGATAGTCTTGATAGTATTTCGGCAAGCCAAGATGCAGCGAAAGCAAGCAAACGAACTGTTCGTGGTCGTCGTACAAGTTCCTCAACAAGTAGCGTTAGGCGCACACGTCGCCCATCTTCCAGTGGGAGTGCGAGCGTGTCTCCTGCACGAGTGACAGTTCGCCGTGAGCGTCATTAACATAGCTGTTAAATTTCTTCAATTAGGTAATAAAAGCCATTTGAGAACGAATAATGTATAGTCATTATAGTTCTTTTATCATTAATATTTATGATTATGAAGAAAATTATTTCATCGGCTTTATTAGTCCTGTCGTTTCTCTTCTCCATTCCTGTTCACGCTGACGAACCTTTGAAGTTTGGTGTAAAAGCAGGATTGAATGTGAGTGATTTCTACTTTGATAGTGAAGTCTTTGATAAAACGAATCAAGCTGGCTGGTTCTTTGGACCAACGGTGAAATTCACATTACCCGTTGTTGGTTTAGGTATGGATGCTTCTGTTCTATACGATTATCGTGCAGCAAAACTCGATTATGCCACGATGACGCAGACAGTTAAGCAACAACAGATTGCAATTCCAGTGAATGCTCGTTACTCTATCGGCTTAGGTAGCATGGCAAGTGTATTCATCTTTGGTGGACCGCAGGTTGCTTTCAACATTGGTGAGAAAGAATATCAATGGAACATGAAGAGTACATACGCTTTGAAGAATAGTAACTTCAGTGTCAACCTTGGCTTTGGTGTTACCGCATTTAAGCACCTGCAAGTGAGTGCAAATTACAATATTTCCTGCGGAAAGACAGGGCATGCAACGTGGAAGACAGCTACTGATGCTGCAACGTCTGTCTTCAATAAGAAGAGTAGTCGTAACAACTCTTGGCAGGTGGGTGTAGCCTATTTCTTCTAGTCTATTTCGATATTTCTTCGCTGATTATTTGGCAGTTCTAAAGGAAAGCCTTACCTTTGCCGCCGTGAAACAATTAGCAATGACATATCAAGTGAACGAAGTACTGCAAAGAATTATTCGATTCTTTGCATCTTTTTGCACTTTATTTTTGGTCAATCCAAATAATTTGCTAACACACACACACACACACAATATGCGCACCTAGCGTCTAATAACACATTTTTTCTTCTCGCATACGCGCGCGCGAAGCGTGCCGTAACCCCTGTAAACAAAGGACTTTCAAGAGTTTCCTTTGTTCGCTTTTTTATGCCCTTTTGCGAACTCGATTTAGAGCAAAATAAGAACGAAATAACAACTATTTTAATCAATGAAGTAATGAGAAAAAAGCAAGTAAAGAAGAGTTACTCTGCACCAGAGTGTATGATAATTCAAGTCAACGAAGCCACTTATTTGATGGATACGTCTTTCCCGAGCCAGCATAAGAAGGCAAATCACGCTTCTGGTCCAGCTGCTGCTAAGGCAAGTCAATGGAATGATGAAGACTTAGAAGATGAAAACACATCTTCATGGGAAGACTAACAGAGAGT
>NZ_AJIN01000030.1:0-10092 GCF_000257925.1 Prevotella sp. oral taxon 306 str. F0472 | reverse complement strand
CACCCCTGCCCCCTCTCCATTCGGAGAGGGGGCAGGGGTGAGGCTGTTATTGGGCTGGGGTGAGACCTTTACTATACCATACTTGCATCTTTCCTTTGCTATCTGAATAGATAAAATACGCCATCAACTCAGGGTGACGATCGAGTAACTGCTTGGCTTTCTCTATGCCCATCACCATGAAGGAGGTGGCATAAGCATCCGCAGTAGCGCAGTTCTTGGCTAGAACAGTAGCCGAAAGGAGAGAGTGTTGGACGGGGTATCCAGTCTTAGGGTCGATAGTGTGCGCGTATTTCTTACCTCCTTTATAATAGAAGTTACGATAGTTTCCACTCGTCGCCATGGCTCGGTCGGTCACATTCAGTACCGCCTCATACTCTTGATTGACGTTCACACTATCGTCAGTAGGCTTTGTTACACCAATATGCCAGGGCAATCTCTTCTCGCTGTTGCCCTTAGTAACGATCTCACCACCTATCTCTATCATGAAATTCTTTACTCCCCTTCGTTCCAGCAAACGTGCAACACAATCGGAGCCATAGCCCTTTGCGATTGCAGAACAGTCCAACATGATACGTGGGTTTTGCTTTCGTATGGTGTTACCAACCAGTTTCACCTTATTAAAACCAACGATTTGTCGCAGGCTATCAATCTTCTCCTTTGATGGATGAACACCTGTTTTGAAGCCGAAGCCCCACATATTTACCATTGGCGCAACCGTGATGTCAAATGCACCATTGGTCTCCTTAGACACCTGTTGAGCGAGTGTAAACACCTCTTCAAACATCTCATTAACCTTGACGGGTTTGTTTTGATTGATTAGCGAGATGACTGATGAAGGCTCAAAAGTTGAGAAGGTCTGGTTGACGCGTTTAAGTTTTGCATCTATTTCAGGCTGCAGGTCTTCATCATTCTGGTACGTGATGTGATAGACAGTGCCGAAGATAAAACCCGTATTATGCTGATAGGGCATATCATGTTGGCACCTCACAATGACGATGGAACCGATGAGCAGCACCAAAAGAAAGGGTATTTGCCAATATAGTTTCTTATTCTTCATAATCGTAATATGGTCATTTTAGAGTTGAAAGGGGCATTTGCTAGTTGGTTGATTATAGTTCGAGAAGAACATTAAATGTGGCTCCGAGCGTTGAAGAACCGCCTCGCCCGTAGCCAGGTACATACCATGGATCACCTAAGTCGTTGCTTTTCTGATGGGCACGAACCTTATATCTTAGGCTCCAACCCATACGTATTGGTCCCCAAATCTTGGCATCTACACCGAAAGAAGCCTCTATCCAAAGAAGGTGCGAACGCACACCTGTACCACCAAAAGGCACTTGGTTGCCCCAAATAGGGTCCGTCACGGCAGGTGCCGAAACGTCATATTTGAAGCTTGTATAGCCTACTCGTCCTCCAGCCAGCACACGATAGGCATCATGTTTGTCCTTTAGAAGATTGAAGTCGATACCTATACGACCATAAGGAGCACGTGTCTTAAATTGTGTCGAAGTGTTATCATCCGTCTTATTAGCCTCTCCCACACCGATTTCCAGCACTGGGTAATACTTATCTTGGAGGTTTACTCGTAGCAAAGCCTCGTATTGTCCGTAAGAAGAGAGCGCCTTCATTGCGGGGCCGACGACGTCAACTCCAACGGCAGCACCCCTGAAGAACGCCACAGTATCAGGCTTTGTGGGTTGCACCTTTTGCTTTCGTTGTGCATGGGCAACACTTGGCAGAAGGAGAAACAGACTAATGCTGAGTAAGACGAAGGTATATATTCTCTTTCGTTCCATCGTAGTCTACGTTGGGATTATTGATGTTTATCTGACTAACTGCACGTCCCGTTGTACTTACGGCAGTAAGTTTATGGAAAAAAGCAGGGGCACAATCGACACTTTCAAAGTGGCTAATATTAGTCTTACTTATCGTGATGGTATCAACGACAGATAGCCCTGCTGCATTGGTCAAGACGAACCGCAGGCGGTCTTGTGCACCTCCGTAGCTCATCGGCAGACTGAATTTTGAAGTCTTAATAAGGCTGTTAATCAATATAGTATCAGCCTTTCCGTCACGAAGAGCACTGATGGTCAATGTGTCACGAAGGCTGTCGCCCTGTAAGACATAATTAGCCATTACGGGATTGTGAACGCCACAATCAATATCAGAACAGCTTGTCAAAGAGAGGAATACACCTGCTGTCAAACAAGTGAAAACGGCTAGGAGCATTACTCTTAGCCCTTTTTTACTCGTTATGCTAGCCTTCGCATATTTGTCATTTATCATCATTTGCATTACATCAGTAGGTTTTTTACATCTCTTTCTCTATCTGGTAATCATTGCGTCGAGGGTTACTTCGACTGATTAAATCGCCTATGAAACCAGCAAGGAAGAGTTGTGTACCCAAGAGAATAGCGGTCAAGGCAATATAGAAAGAGGCGTGATTTGAAAGCAAATCACCATATTCTCCATTGAAGAGCATCACTGTTTTCTCTATAAGTAGGCTAATGAGTGCAATGAAGCCAATAAAGAATACGAAGGAACCAAGCAGTCCGAAGACGTGCATAGGCTTCTTTCCAAAGTTGGTCAAGAACCATAAGGTGAGTAAGTCGAGATACCCATTAAAGAATCGATTAATGCCGAATTTAGACTTACCATACTTACGTGCCTGGTGGTGAACCACCTTTTCTCCGATACGAGCGAAGCCTGCCTCTTTGGCAAGATAGGGGATGTAACGGTGCATCTCACCATAAACTTCGATGTTCTTCACCACATCTCGGCGGTAAGCCTTTAGTCCGCAATTAAAGTCATGGAGGTTATGTACACCACTAATCTTACGTGCCGTTGCATTGAAAAGCTTAGTTGGTAAGGTCTTAGATAACGGGTCGTAACGCTTCTGCTTATAGCCACTTACGAGGTCAAACTTATCCTCCGTGATCATTCGGAAGAGCCCTGGAATCTCGTCAGGAGAGTCTTGTAGGTCTGCATCCATTGTAATGACAACATCGCCTTTAGCCGCTTTGAAGCCACAATATAGGGCTGGACTCTTACCATAGTTACGGCGGAATTTAATGCCATGAACGTGCTCGTCCTTGCGATGAAGCTCTTCTATGATCCCCCAACTATTGTCAGTTGAGCCGTCATTGACGAAGATTATTTCATAAGAGAAGCCGTTGGCATTCATCACGCGTTGTATCCATGCGTGCAATTCTGGTAGACTTTCTTCCTCATTAAATAGAGGAACTATAACGGAAATATCCATTGTTTATGTTCGGATTAATATTGTTTTGAATTAGAGGAGGGTACTTGTTTCATCATTAATGCAGCAATGATTAATGATAAGAAAACGCCGAATACCACTGCAGAAATAAAGCTATTTGCAGCCAAGACAGCCGGTTCCGTCATCATTGAAAGGAGCCGAATTATATCATTGTAAGATACGTTCATGGTTGTAAACATCTGTTTTGCTTGTGGTGTGGAATAGACAGTTGTAAGGATAGATAACAACCTTCCGTTGTCGACATAATTCATATACAACCATTGAAGAAGGCTGAAGATGAGTGCCGCATTGAAGTGAACTCGAAGGCAGTAAAACAATCCGCGCTTGAAAGAAATGACCCCATTGCGCCCTTCCTCACGGAACTTTTTAAACCGATAAGCCACAAAGAAGGGGGTAGAAAAGAGCAATATCGTATAGAACTGACCCAATATTGGAAGGGAACTAGAGTATAATAAACAGGCGAAACTAGCAACCCAAAGGATTGCAAGATAGAATCCGTCGTAACGAGAATACGCCGATAATTGTTTGAGTTCATCGTGTGTCATACTGCAAAATTACTGATTATTTATTATATATAAGGTGCCTCCTTCCTAAAATTAAGATTATTTGTTAAAAAGCGAAAAAGGTGTTCTTTCTTTTCGTATTTATAAATAATTTATGTACCTTTGCAGCGCTTTTTCCAAGTAAGGAGAGAGCTTCATACGGGCAAGTCTCCTACGACCAGCTCCCTTCAAATCCCCCAGGTTGGGAACAAAGCAAGGGTAGAAGGTTGTAGCGGTGCGATAGGAATCGCTTGTCCACCCGCCTCTTTAGCTCAGTTGGCCAGAGCACGTGATTTGTAATCTCGGGGTCGTTGGTTCGAATCCGACAAGAGGCTCGAATAGATAAAATGACTAGAAACGAGAGAGAAGGTATGTCGTGAGGCACACCTTCTTTTGTTTTTTAGACTGCTGATAAGCTCTTTTATAACCCTCAATAGGCGTTACGACAATTCCTGATAAACGATACTTGAAACGCTGCTAAGGTTTAATTTGAATCTAATCATCATTATTTTGCCCGCTCATTGGCTTCTACTAATGATCCTCTCCACTGGTCTATTATGGGGGAAAGGGAAGCTAGTTGGGAGGTATAAAATGCCCACCAGTAAACTTCATATATATCATTTGAAATAGAGAAGAAGCCTCACCCCCATCCCCTCTCCGAATGGAGAGGGGCGTGAAGACTGCTAGTAGGATAAGAGAAGATGGTTAGTGGGATTATAGATAATTGTATTTTTGAATCAAAGAAGAGCTTTTGGGAATAACATCCCCTCCATCGGAAGGGCTTGGGGAGGCTTTTTAGTAGAATGAAAGAAACGCCCTCCTCAATTTGAAGAGGGCGTTTCTTCACATCAAAGGGAGGTTCTTCTCATAGCAAGGAAACGCCCTCTTCAAATGGAGAAGGGTGTTTCCTTGATAGGAAGCGAGGTTCTCTTGATATTTAATCCTTGAATAACTGTTGTGCGAAAGTTGCTAGATAGATGCGCCAGTTACGCCAGATGTGACCGCCATCAGTCTCTAGGTAGGTGTAAGGATAATGCTTGGAATCAAGGTAATTACGCAATTTCTCATTCTCATTATATAGGAAGTCAGCCTTGCCAATACCTATCCAAAAGAGTTTAGGAGAGCCTTTGAAGAGATTGTCAACCTTGCTATTTGTATCCTCGTATAGCGGTGAAGAAGTCTCCTTCTGATGGGGTTTGACAGCTGCAGAAAACAATCCGATGTAATCGAAAGAGTTAGGGTTATTGATAGAGATGTACAATGAATGGAACCCACCCATTGATAAACCAGCGATGGCTCTATGCGCTTTGTCCGCCTTTACTCGATAGTTTTGTTCAACGAAATTAACCACATCTTGGAAGGCAGACTCAAAGTTTCCATCCATCGTCTTAGGTAGTTGTAAGGATGGAACCTTTAGTCCTTCGGATGTCTCACCGGGTGCTGCTTCCTGCGAGATATTGCCATTTGTCATTACAACAATCATGGGTTTCGCCTTGCCTGAAGCGATGAGATTATCCATAATCTGCGTTGCTCTACCTAGTTCCGACCACGCATTTTCATCGCCTCCCATGCCATGTAAGAGGTAAAGAACAGGATATTTCTCTTTGCTTTGTTCGTATCCTGCAGGTGTGTAAATGGTTAATCGGCGTGTCATATTAGCCTTTGGACTCTTATACCAAGTCTTAGTAACAGTGCCATGAGGTACATCCTTCACTTGATATAAGCCATTGACGCCCCCATCAATCATAAAGATACTGAAGGTACTAGCGATGTCGCGAACTGCATAAACGTTCAGTGGGTCAGTTACTTTGACGCCATCTATCAGTATATTATATGTGTATAACTCGGGTTGGAGAGGGGTAGAAGTGAAGGACCAAACGCCCTTTTCGTTCTTTTTTAAGAGTTGTGGACCTTGTCGGTCGTACTCTCCTTGTGGTGTTTTCACCTTTTCTATAGGTAGAAAGTCGCCCACAATCTCCACCTTTTGGGCCTCAGGTGCATTGACATTAAAGGTTACTGACTTATCAGCATTTACCACTGGTGATGCCAGAGGAGCCTTGTTCCAATCGAGCGCTTGCTGTGCTAAGCCTGTTGCAGAAGCCATTGTGCAAGCAAGAGATAAGATAATTCTTTTCATGCGAATGATGTTTTTATGATTTACGATTTATGATCTTAGTTCTTTATCACCTTAGTTTGGCACGAAGAGGGTGCTAACAACCAAGTAGATTGATTGTTTACAAAGGTACAAAAAATAATGTCTAATGTTCCAAGTGTTGGTTATGTGGAGAGGAGCAAAGTGCTAGTTTTAACAAAAATAAGGCTCACGTGCGATATTGTTAAGGTTTAATAATTTCCAAAGGAAATTTGGTCTTATTGATAAAAGTGCGTATCTTTGCATCGTTTTCCATAGGAAACAATATTGAAAGAATAATCCAATAAGGTTTTATCAAACCTTTAAGTAATAATAAAAATAGATAATTGTAAAAAGGAAATGAAGCGTATCTCGACACTAGCATTTGCCATCATGATCTTAGGAATGACAGCATGTTCTGCAAATAACAAGCCTGCTAAGAAGACAGATGATAGTACTGTTGCTGGCAAAGCAACAAAAGAAACAAATGTAAATAACCAAAATGAAGGAAAGGAAAAAGGTATGAATGTAACAGAAATGACAGCTGAGATGTTCAAAGAGAAGGTGATGGACTATGAGAAGAACCCACAATCATGGGTTTTCAAAGGCGATAAACCAGTTATTATAGACTTCTATGCAACATGGTGCGGACCCTGTAAAGCAACTGCTCCGATACTTGAGGAGGTAGCAGGAGACTATGAAGGTAAGATCGATGTATATAAGGTTGATGTTGATAAACAGGCTGAATTGGCTTCGCTCTTTGGTATTCGTTCAATCCCATCATTGCTCTTTATCCCTAAAGAAGGTAAGCCTACAATGCAGACAGGAGCGATGAATAAGCCTCAATTTGAGGAGGTTATCAAGTCAACCTTGCTAAAGTAAGTAACGCAGAAAGGGCGCATGAATAGTGAATGTGTTCGTAAGATTCGGGAACTCTCACGCCTTGTAACAGCCTTTGAGTCCGACTTGCAACAACGTGTGGGGCTGAATCTCAATGAAGCGGCACTACTTTGTTTGCTCTCCGAACAGCCTAATCCGATGTTAGCAGGTGAGATTGCTGACGAAATGGGGATGACTCGTTCGAATGCATCTAAGGTGATTGCCGCACTTGAACGGAACTCCCTTATTCGTCGTCGGGCTTGTTCGGAAGATGGAAGATGCCAACGATTTCATATTACCAAGCATGGTTTAGAGAAATTGGCACAGGTTCATTGCGACTCTATTGTGGTTCCCGACGAATTGAATGGGATTATCTAGTTGTTGACAAGTAGGTTCTTACAATAGGATAGCAAAGTAGGAGCAGTTATTTCATAGGTTGGTTCTCAGCCTTTGATGTAACTGCTTATTTGCAGACAGATAACTGCTGTCTTGTTTTTAAAAATAGCTTTTCTTGCTTTTAATAGGACTAATATGTAATAACGATAAAGGCTTGATAGTTATATATTAAACGGTTAATTATATCTAAGAAACTTGATTTTCTGCGGTTGAAATGTTGATGTATGTCAAAAAGAAGAGAGGCTCTTCAATCTTTTCGGAAATCGTTACATTACTATCAACTATTTATCGTACATTTGCAATGCAATGGTAGACTAATAGGGAATGAGTAGTGGTGTACTACTTTCTCAGTCTTCTTTTGATTAAATAACTAGTGATTGTTACAATAGAGATAATCAAGTCATTAAGGTTAGATTGATTATTGTTCAGGAGAGACACATTAGACTGTCTGTCGACAGTCAAGGGGAGGCATAATAGCAGGTAACTGCAGTTGTGCCTCCCCTCATTATATATAAACGATTGTTGTTAAGTCTGTTTTGCTTAGCAACCAGAGCCATCAAGTCGGCAAGAAGCTGCCGATGGTGCATCATCAAGATGGATTCCTGCCTCTTCAGGAGACAATGTTACGGTGCCATCTTCAAGTAGGAAGCAAGGGACACCAGCATATCCATGCTTTTTCGCATCGTCGAATACAGGGCTATTATCGCGTAGGCGAAGGAACTCCTTGAGGTATCGTATGTGGGAACCAATGTCAATTACTTCATAACGGCTATCTCCCTTTACATGCTCGTCGACGGCAATACAATCCGGACAAGTGCTCATTCCATATATTTTTATCATGTTTCTTTGTTTTTATTAAATGGTTTGTTCTATACTAAAAAGCCTATGTTTAATGATTACAAATCTTTGTTGTATCTACCGTGAAGCCCTCTGTTGCAGGCATAAATTTACCTCGTTCGGTGAGGAAATCAACTAGTTCTGTTGCATTCATACCCTCTCTAGAGCAAGTGTGGAATTCCTCCTCTGGTCCAAAGTGCTCTATGATTGCTTTTACCAAATCCTCTTTTGTTTTGTAACTATTGCCCTCCATCATGTGGAGAACATCATGTCCATGTGCCATATAATTGATGTTTTAATGTGTTTATAATGTCAGTCAAAGATGAAATCTCTGCCTATGATTAGTATTAACAAAGCTTGTGCCAGCCAGAATATTAACCTCTTTTAAGTGCATAAATGTGTTTTTGTGTCCATTAAATGGTTACTTTTGTGATAGAAAATGGTATGTTTTGGCAGTTTGTCAGTCCTTTGGCACGTGTTTCGCATATGTTTTTTGTAGTGATACATAGGGTTAATTTTTTAGAAATTAAATGATATTAAAAATAGAGATGAAGAGACTTTTAATTGCATTTAGTGCTGCATTGGTGTTATTGTCATCATGTGTAACGAGTCAGAAGAGTTTGAAGGAGAGTAAACCAGTAGCCTTTGTTGAGGCGCGGAACTACTTCCATATTGGTGACGAAACAAAGCCTGTAATTCTAAAAATTACTTCGAAGGCAGAGTTTGAGCGGCAGTTTGGTGAGGCTGCATTTATGGGTAAAGGTGGAGAACCTACTCATATTGACTTTAATAAGAGTTTTGTTGTTGCCTATATCATGCCTAAGACTAGTCTTAAAACAGACCTCCGACCTTTGTCACTCAGCGAGGTTGGTAAGAAGGAATTGCTTTTGACCTATGATTTAAAGCAGGGAACGAAGCAGAGTTATTCAACACAACCCTTCTTTATCCTTATTGTCAATAAGCGATATGAGGGTTATAAAGTAAGATAGAGATTATCTTGTTTCATGTAGATTGCTTCTTTCTCGTGTCTTACTTAGGCTGATGTTGGATGGAGAAAGAATCCATGAAAGGACGAAGGGAATGACTTGAGAGGTCGGATTATTTGAATTTCTGGGCGTAATGGACATTTGGTAGGCTGAAAACCTCTCGGGTTTTAGTAATGGACATTTGGTAGGCTGGTTATTCTAGTCTACTTTTTTGTATTTATGAATCCATCTATAAACTTCTTCTTGTTAGCTTCATTCAATCCATTATGATTATGCAGTGCTCTTTTAAGTTGTGAGTTAAATCCTTCCAACAGGTTTGTTGTATTTGCATATCCGGATGCTCCTCACACGTATAGAGCCATGGCAGATGTGTCTTAATAGAACGTCTTGCCGTTCTCAGTCTTCTGTGTGTTGTCTTACCCGAGATTAGGAGAGTTCGTTCATTTAGGAACTCTTTCCATTTATCACACCATTTATCAAAAGCGGTTATAAACTCTTCTTTTCTCATAGAGAACATCCTTCTCATTAATGCCAACAGTTCAACGCCTGCAGGCAAATGTGGGTTGTTAGTAAGGAGTCTTCTAACTATCTAAAATTGGTGAAATTGACACATTTGTACGGGACAGAAACTTATAACTTGTAAAAGTCCTACATGCCCATCACACACCACTGCTTTTATCATGGTTCCACACTCCACAATATACCGAAGTCCATCAAGATAATCTCTGTTAGTTTCGTTTTTGACAAACTTGCGATAAAGTATTTTTCCTGATGAAGCATCCTGAAACAGCATCACACCAAATGTTCTGGAAAAGTATGTTGTATCCAATATTATTACTGCAGATTTGGGGGTAAGTAGAAGTAAAGCTATCTACTACTAAGCTCAACCTACGTCGTATGGTTCGCTCTGAACATTTATAAAGAGTGGATAGATCAGATATCGTTCGATTTGCCGTCAGATAGTCGTTCCATAGAGAAATATTATTTATACGCAGACCACCTTGAAATTGTCTACCACAATCCTTGCAGGAATACATCTGA
>NZ_AJIN01000029.1:0-48123 GCF_000257925.1 Prevotella sp. oral taxon 306 str. F0472 | reverse complement strand
AACCATTCAGAAACGCATCAGTGCCAAGATGAGAAAGAAAACACTTGAAGCCTACAAGCAAGCCTATCTTGTGCCGACTAAGTTAAACAATCGTAAGGCTGTCTATCTGAGCAGGGAGACACAGGAACGTGCCGACTTTATTGTGCGTAGATTAGGCGACAGAGGCAGCAACCTTTCAAGCTTCGTGGAGAACATCGTTCGTCAGCATCTGGAGGATTATGGTGAGGACATAGAGAAATGGAGAAGACTGTAAGCCGTAAGAAAAGGTAGACGGTTTTCTGGAAAAAGGTCTACCCTTTCTTCAAAATAGGTCTACCTTTTCGAGCAAATAGGTCTACCTTTTTTGCTAAAAGGGTCTACCTTTTCTTCTTCGGTTTAGTTCTCTATGAGAATGCCACGAATGCAGTTAGTCATAGAATGCACGGCATTCGTTTTTAAGCTATAAAACGTTTTAAGCGTAAATGGTTTGTTCGGTAGCATTGCAAGACGTCAGTTTGTACCCACAAACTGCTCTTGCTCCCCTCGTCAGACTGTCGGGGAGATAAGACCGTAATCACTCCGTTCTCATCGGTCAGTTCGAATTAAGACAAGAACATCTAATGATTAACTTTCAAGAACTTATATGAACAGATAAAAAAAGCTGCCCGATGGCAGCAACGATAAGGAAGAACAGAGGATGAACAAGAAGAGTTCATCAAGTAAGATGACCTAGAGGAAAAGCACGTATAAGTCAAAGGCGAAAGTGCGGGCGTAAGTTTTCCGATTACTGCCGTGAGATACTCCTAAGTGGAGAGGTGGCAGCCGTTCCCAAGATGACCGACAATGAAAGGGAAGCCATTGCCATACTTCAGCATACAGGAAGGTTCTATGGGCAGGTTTCCAATCTCATCAAGGTCAAGAACGAGGATTGGCTACATATTACAAAGAATCTTTCTCTATGTGCCAAAGAAGCATTTAAGCGATTTTACGACCCGCATTTTCGTGTGGACGATGAGGTATATAAAGTCTTAAATCTAACAAGAAATGATAGGAAAATGTAAGGCGATAGCGCACGGCAGCACGGCTCTGGACTATATATTTATGGAAGGCAAACTCGGTAGTCGGCTTGCCTTCCATAATCTTTGCAGCAGAGAGCCGAAGGCTATCTATGAGGAAATGAAAGTGGTCAGCGATTACAACACACGATGCAGAAACAAGTTCCTCCGCATTGAAATCGGTATAGCACCACAGGACGAGAAAAGACTGCCTGTATCCGAGCTTATGGGAATAGCTCATCTGTTTGCCAGACAGATGGGGCTTGGAAATCACCAATGGGTAGCTGTAACGCACAAGGACACCGACAATATGCACATCCACATCATTGCCAACCGCATCAGTCTTTATGGAGAAGTCTATGATACCACCTTTGTGAGCAACAGGGCAGCGAGAGTGGCGGAGGAAATAAGCAGAGAGAAAGGCTTGACCATCGCAAGGGAGATTAAGGCGGAGAGGAAGCATCAGAAAGCAAAGACCAATCCTACGAGAGAACAGACGAAGCAGCAGGTGCAGAAGATTTGCTATGCCTTGCTTGATAAGTACAAAGGTACAGGCATCACGGGACACTCCATGTTTCTCTACGAATTGAATAAGAACAACATTGCCATAGAGCGCATGAAGAATAAGCAGGGTAACGTCTATGGTTTGAAGTTCTCCTACTGTGGACAGACATTCAAAGCTTCCGAGATAGGCAGGGAGTTCGGCTACCATTCCTTGCAAAAGAACTTTGAAACAACCAACAAGGAAGAATCAAGGAAACCACATCTAACAGTACAAGAGCCGACAGAAAGGAAAGAACAACCTGATACAGGTTACCAACTCGTACCTCCAAGCCGTTCCTCTATCTCACGAGACAATGACACCCCACGAATGCAGAATCCTATTAGTACAGTGGCAGACACCATTGTTAGTGCAGCCGATGAACTGATGGAAGGGTTAGGCGATTTGATTACACCAACCGCACAAGGCGATGACTATGCCGAAACTGCATGGCAGCGCAAACTCAGAAATCAAGCGAACAGAAAGAAGAAGCGAGGAAGAGGGCTATAACTATAAGAGTAGAAGTTCGGTAACTCAGGTGACATTCTTTATTCCAATTATCAAATGTTGTTTTGAGTGGATTCTCTGATTATGTTTTGTAAAACAAAAGTAGGTTTACCTCTATCTTAGGTGCTTCGTAGAGCATTGCGCTAAAAAGGAATAATAATTAAAAAATATTTCTGTAAAATATACTTTATGTGAAGTAAATATGTTAACTTTGCAAGAATAAAGAGAATCATCATTGATGATTCAATAGCTATTGCAGAAAGATGGAAGTCAAGAAGCATTATAAATGTCATATATTTTATCGATACTCAACGTATCGTAGAACTTCCTTTCTCCACAAAGAACTGACAAGTGTTCTGAAACATGATGTCTGGGGTGTAAATGAGTAATATTATCACATTTCGTTGCTAATCAAATGAAGGACAAATGTATTCACAATTATTCTCACCATATAACTTATACTCCTGTACTACGCAAAGTGAACGTAGGAATAGTAGATTAAATAAGGACGATTTTGCTGAGAAGGTGGATTTACTCCTTGGCAATAGCATAAATGATGGTACATACCAGTTCGCAATAAAAGCCTGGTGGGACTTATTCCTCAATAACCATCCCAAAGGTTCTTTGGATTCCCTTTGTCAAAATTTGATTTTGCGTAAGCTATATAAAAATATCAAGCGCATATATGGAATTGGTCAGTCTAATCGCAACCTAATCGTGAAACAGATGGTTTCGTTATTGATAGATGGGTCTCATAAGTGGATTATTCGTCTTGATATACGAAATTTTTATGAATCCATTGAACGCAGCCTACTTATGGAGCGTTTCCAAGAAGATGGACGTTTGAATTATCAGTCTATCAGTCTTCTCAAAAATCTTTTTGCTAATCCAAGTATTTCCGAGAAGAAAGGATTACCTCGTGGATTGAGTATAAGTTCTGTGATGTCAGAACTTTATATGAAGTATTTTGATTTGGAGATTCGCAGAATGGAAGGTGTATTCTACTATGCACGATTTGTTGATGATATCATAATATTTTGCAGCAGTAAAATTTCGCAAGAAAATATTTGGATAAAGATTCCTAAGTTATTGAGTAATATAGGGCTACAACTTAATGAATCTAAGTCATATAAGTGGGATAACCAACAGAAGATTTTAAACCTTACCTATCTTGGTTATACATTTTTTCCCAAAGAAAAGAATATTATAGAAATAACCATAGCTGATAAGAAAGTGAATATCATAAAGACCCGCATAACCAAGAGCTTTGTGCGCTTTGCCAAAGATGGGGACTTCGACAAACTAAAGAACAGAATAAAATTTCTTACAGGCAACTTCACAATCTATAATCCCTCTACTTTATTACCAATCAGAATTGGAATCTACTTTAATTATAATATGATAACCTCCAAAAATTCATTATATGAACTTGATAAGTACTACCAGAGATTGTTGCATTGCAGAACGGGACGCTTAGGAACAAGGTTGAGAATACAGATGACTGTTATCCAGCAAAAGGAACTATCCAAATATTCTTTTGTTTTTGGTTTTGAAAGACATGTAAGACATTACTTTACTTCTGCAATGATTGCAGATATAACTAATTGTTGGCGATGAGTAAGGATATAAATCTAAATAACACATACAGAGTTCTTCTAACTGAAGTCTTGCCATATGAACTTCCTTTGATGCTTGACAACGAAGGCTTCTATCTCAATATGCAAGATGAAGATTTGCAAAATATATTCAATGAGACCTTCCGGGGAAAACTAAATGAATGGACAATTCCTTTCGATTACTCAGTCCGTAAATATGGTGGAGACAAGAGCCGTAAACTTAGTTTAATGCATCCTGTTACTCAATTGCAATGCGCTGAGTTTTATAAATCTCATGATAGCTATATGCTTTCACTTTGTAGTAATAGTCCCTTTTCTCTTCGATACATATCAGAGTGTGCCAAATGTATATTCAAGACTGATGAAACGGAAACTATGGATGCTCCGGAACAACAGAACCGCATAGAAATTTTAGATGATGAAGTGGAGAAACGATACCGTTCGTATTTCAGTTATAAGCGTTACGATATGATGTATAAGTTCTTTACCAGTGGCGATTATCTTCGTTTGGAACAAAAGTACACCAATCTGATGAAGATGGATATTGCCAGTTGCTTCTATCACATATATACTCATACTATAACATGGGCTGTTAAGGGCAAGGAACAAGCTAAGGCTCAAATAGGCAAACCAACCTTTGAAAATGCTTTTGATACCCTTATGCAGCATACAAACTACAATGAAACGAATGGGATAATTGTCGGTCCAGAGATTTCTCGAATATTCGCAGAAATTATCTTGCAACGTATTGATGTCAATGTGCTCAACCGCCTTAAGCAAGAGCCATATTCTTTAAAACTCGGTCGTGATTATGAAATCAGAAGATATATCGATGACCATTATATTTACGCAAATAGCGAAGAAGTACTGCGCTTAATACTTGATGTCTATAAAGAAGAATTCCAGTTCTACAAGCTTTATATTAACGAGAGTAAACTTGAATTTTTGGAGCGACCTTTCGTTTCAAATGTATCTGTTGCAAAACGAGAAATTAACGAACTAATATCCAATATTTCCGAACACTGGTTATTGAAGGATGAAAATCATAAATACAAGCATATTGTAAAGAATGAGATGAGCACCTTTTCATCCGTCGTAAACAAATTCCGTTCGATTACGTTTAGGTATAATCAGAAGTATGGTATATTGAATAGATATTTTCTTGCATTACTCGTCTCACAACTATGTGAAGAATCGAAGAAGGAAAGTGCTATTAATGCAACTTCTAAACTACCTTTGATGTATCTTGAAATCGCTTTTTATGTCTTCTCTTTGGATATGAATACTTCTGCTTCCATAAAACTATGCCGTATTTTGAACGAACTGCATATATGGGCAGAAAAATGTATTGACAAAACTATATTGCCAGAACTGGAAAATAGAATATATCGTGAAGTAAAACGCTGTTTGGATATTTACGAGGTTAATAGAAAAAGTAACGAAACCAATCTCGAAGTACTTAATTTGATACTGTGTCTCAGTCATATAATGAAAACACCAATACCACGAACACAATTGGTTAGACTCTTCAATATTACTGAGGGCTGTATAACGGAATACAAGCATCAAAACTATTTTCAGATATGTACTCTATTATATATTATTGGTAGGGATACAAACTATAATGATATTAGAATTAATATTTTAGAAGAAATCAAACATCGAGTTAAAGAAGAAAATTCGATGTGGCATGCAGACACTACAATGCTTTTCTTTGACGCTTTAGTCTGCCCTTTTTTCACGAAGAGTGAAAGAAAGGATATATTAATGGAAGCGTGTGGATATAAAGAAAACACAGCGTATAATAAATTGAATATTTATAACAAAACGAAGAGATGGTTCTTTAACTGGGATAAAAAATGTGACTTATCTGATTTGTTATCTAAAAAAGAATATCATTCTCCATACGAATAAGATGAACATACGGAATCAGCAAAAGCCCGAAGAGACAGTTCTGAGGAAGTCATCCATGATCAAGAATACGACCAAAGAATATACGTTCAATTAGAGTTGCTGACTTAATTTTAGCGCATGCGTGTGCTGAATTATTGCTCAACGAATGCATTTGCAACAAAGAGAGAACGAGGGGTATAATCCCCACACACTAATGACCCCCAAAGGCTTGTTGCTGATTCCGCTTTATTTATATTTATTCGAACTATTAGCTATAAATTAAATCAAGTTAATATAGTCAAAGTTTCATTCTTGATATATAGAATTTTTTCTCTTTTTATGACTATACATATATATATTATCTGTTAAGTACAGAAGTTTCAGATATTATTAAGGAGTTAAACCATACTTTCCAAATCGAAGTGCACAAGCAGGTATATTTCTTAAAAAACGCTTGTTATTCGGTAACAAAGTATTATCTTTGCAGACAGAATAATAAGCGTTCTTTGTTAGGTAGAATACAGCGACTTGAAGTAGCTCGCTCGTTTCCAAATCGTTACCTATTTTGTTCCTTCGGTGAGGTAACTTATTTATTTTCAAATAGATACATTTTAACAATTATCTTACCCTGCTATTTTGTAATAACTTGATAAACAGATTGTTGTAAAGATGCTAAAAGGATGAATTTTCCTTTCTTTTAAAGTGAAATAGTCTGTTGATTTTGTAATGTTTTTTCGAAATCTATTGCGTGTTTTAAGATAAGTTGTTGAGTCTTTTTAATAATGGAATTTACGCAGAACTATCTTTGACCTTTCTTCTATGATTTACCATGCGAAGTCAATATAGAGTTTTGCTAATGCGTGTTTACTCTATATTGTTATCTCTAAAGTGATAATTTGGCAAGCATGGTTTAGGTAGTAACCTTGTAAGAAGTTTTATACGCTTGTGCTATAAGGATAAGTAATCTTGTTTTTGTTTGCATTTTTAGGTAAAATTCTTACCTTTGTGTTAGACATTAAATTTAAAGCTTATGGGCATTATTGCATCACTTATTATTGGAGCCATTGCAGGATGGTTAGGTGGACTTATCTATAAAGGTAGCGGTTTAGGACTTTTTGGAAATATCATTGTTGGTATTCTTGGAAGTGGCGTCGGATCTTGGCTTTTAGGAAGTGTGCTTCATATTTCACTTGGTGACGGGTGGATAGGTTCTATCATCACGGGTGCTATAGGTGCTGTTGTGGTTTTATTCTTATTAAATATTGTGTTTGGAAAGAAAAAATAAGGACACAAAAGTGGGTGTTTTAAGACAAATAAGTCGTTAGAGCCTAAATATATATTGTTTTATCATTGAGTAGACGTTTTGCTTTGTAGCGCAGGCGTAGCAGCAGACTATGATAAGTTATAAAGACAGACAAGGAACTGATAAAAAAATAAAAGATGGTAGGAACACTACTATAGTTAAATAATTAATAAACGTAAAGCCCCGAAATGTCATACATTTTGGGGCTTTACTCTTATGTTTTCTCTCTACTATCTCTTTCCGTTAGCAGTCCATATTTTGCCATCTTTAGTGTATAGAATATTCAATGATGAAGCATTGATTCTAATTATTTTTACGCCTTCTTTCAAGTCGATGTTTACTAAAGTGTGGTCACCTTCCTTCTTAAAGGTTACGCCTTTAAGGTCAGGGATTCCATCTGAAAATCTAAAATAGTAGCTACCAGCTGCCTTAATGACGGTTATAGAACCATTATCGGCACTTTTCTTTATTTTATCACCTGAATAAGTGATTCTTCCTTTGTATGTCCCTACAAAGATGTCATTGTCTGCAGGGTCATCTGTCTTGCTACAAGAGATTGAAGTAAGAGCTACTATGAATAAACAAATCAAAGTAGCTAAACTGAAGATTCTTTTCATAAATAATTTGATTTTAAGGCTTACTAATCAGCTAAGTTATTTCTTAACTTTTTCTTTCAATGATGCTAATTTCTTTTCTAATAGCTTAACAAGGTCTTCAGGTTTACTGTCTGAATCTGATAAAAGATTGTCAACCTTTTCTTCTAAAGTGCCTTTTAACTCCATAGATTTATCACGCATTTTTCTTGTAAAACTATCTATTTGGTCTTTTAGTTCATCAACTTTATCGCCTATAGAATTCTTTTTACATAAGGTTTTATCCTTGTCAAGTACAAAAAGTACACCTATACCTGCAACTGTTCCAGCTGCTACTCCTAATAAAATGCTTCCAATTTTCGACATAGTCTTATATATGTTTTAATTAGTTTAAAAATATACTGTCGTTGTAAATATAACAAATAAATCTGATATAAGCAATATTGATGCGCGAAGTGTGTGGTAATTTTATAAAGAATAACATTTTCTCATGGTTATTGTGATAATATTTTATATATTAATAAAAATCACTATCAGTGCCTTTTAAAAACAATGTTTACTTGATAGCAATACAATTTTTACAAAAAAAGTCAAGTCTATATAACTATCTTCTACATTCAATTTTAGTGTTTTTGTTTATGTATGTAAGTATAAAAAAAATACCAAACCCGTGATGGTTTGGTACTTCTTACTCTTGTATTGTACTATTATTATGGTAAAATAATTAGTTCAAGGCTATCAGATTTGACTTTCACTTTCAGCCAGTCATATAGCTGCTTTCTGTTGTCTTTGGCAAGTGTCTTGTTTGTTTTGACTATAGCCACGATATGATTTTTTATTGAAGCAGAATCAACGAAAGACTCAGATGCTTTTGAAAGCATAATACTCTTTGCTGAGGGGCATACGACTTTAAGTTCTTCTCGCATGTCGTTAGCAAGTACTGCATAACGTGTATAAGAAGTTAGTTCCTTCTTTAGCACATCGTTGTTATATGCAAGTTCTTGCCATTCAGCCGTATTTTTTTCTCCTACCATCAACTGACCTTTATTCTTGTGCTGTAGGAGTAATAAGCTATCAGAGTTAGATCCTTGTATCACCTTTAGTACGTAGCCATCAAGCTGATAATTAGTCATCGATTTTTGTGCTTTAGCTATCGAATCAGTTGATATCGGATTGCCCACCGCTACCACATGGAGGGTTTTGGTTTTTAGGTCGTATTGGTGTGAGAGAATGTTTGTTCCGCTATAATTAAGTTCCTTTGTAACGAAATTCTCTATGTTATTTTCAAATACACTTTGCTTAATGATGTTCCATGTCATGTAGCTTGCAGGGATAATTGTGATAATGATAATGCTGACGATGTAAAGATTTACTCGTCTCATTTGTTCACGATTGATAAACTGCTTTCTATGAAAATGCAGAAAGCGTACACCAAGACAGGTTGTAAAAGCAATGAAAACAGTATTGATGAAATAAAGGTAAAATGCCCCAAAGAAGTAGGATGTGTTTTGTACAGCAAGACCATAACCTGCTGTACAAAGGGGTGGCATTAAGGCTGTGGCAATGGCAACACCCGGCACCACGTTGTTTCTTCCTTTTGTTGACGTAGCTAAGAATCCAGCAGCACCACCAAAAAGAGCTATCAATACGTCATAAAGGGTAGGCGATGTGCGTGCTAAGAGTTCGGATTGAGCATCCGTGATAGGTGAAAGTGTAAAGTAGATTGCTGCAGTAACAACGCTAATGAACGTACTTACCAAATAGTTTTTTATGGACTGTTTGAACAAGTCCAAGTCAGCAATTCCAATAGCTAATCCCATGCCGATGATTGGTCCCATCAGTGGAGAGATGAGCATAGCACCAATAATTACTGCTGTTGAATTGACATTTAAGCCTAAGGATGCAATAAATACGGCAAAGATAAGTATCCAGAGATTAGAACCTTGAAAGTTGATGCCATTAGTTATTTGTTTAATAACATATTTTTCGCCGTCTTTGTCAGGTAAGACATTGAAATAACTCTTAATTATCTGCCATAAAGTTTGATTGTTATTTTCCTGCATTTCGTTTTTTTTGCAAAGATACTGAATTTAATGGAAAGTTTCAAGCAGTTTCTTGATTAACTATTAGGGCGTGGGCTGGTATTTGTGAGCGTACATTCTTTTCGTTTCACATAAGAACAAGATTGGTAAAGTTAAGGCTCCGTTGTAGTGTACAGCCAATATGCAATTACGATAGTCCTATATATGAATAGATGTTCTGATCAACAAAGAGCTAAGAGAATAAAAAAAAGAGTACCAAGAAAACTTGATACTCTTTTTATTTATGTTAGATTTTAGTGTGCAAATTACTTGCCACCCTCCATCTTCTTCTTCAAGTCAGCGAGAACACCGAGGTCGCCGAGAGATGTACCTGCTGCAACGTTGTTGATAGCAGCTGCATCATTCTTTGGCTTGCTCTGAGCTGCTGGACGCTGGCGACGTGGCTCTTCCTTAACCTCCTCGAATGTACGAGAGTGAGAAAGGATGATACGCTTAGTGTCCTTAACGAACTCGATTACCATGAATGGGAGAACCTCACCAAGCTGTGCCTGTGTGCCGTCCTGCTTAACAAGGTGCTTTGGAGTAGCGAAGCCCTCACCACCCTCGTTGAGAGTGATAACAGCACCCTTGTCCATAGACTCGGTAATCTTACCCTCGTGGATTGAACCTGGAGTGTAGATTGCCTCGTACTCATCCCAAGGATTAGACTCGAGCTGCTTGTGACCGAGGCTCAAGCGACGATTCTCCTTATCGATTTCGAGAACAACAACCTCAATCTCAGAACCCTGTGATGTGAACTCAGATGGGTGCTTAACCTTCTTAGTCCAAGAGAGGTCGCTGATGTGGATAAGACCGTCAACACCTTCCTCGAGCTCTACGAAGATACCGAAGTTAGTGAAGTTACGAACCTTTGCGATGTGCTTAGAGCCTACTGGATACTTAACCTCGATAGCCTCCCATGGGTCTTCCTTGAGTTGCTTGATACCGAGAGACATCTTACGCTCGTCGCGGTCGAGTGTGAGGATAACTGCCTCAACCTCGTCACCAACCTTCATGAACTCCTGTGCAGAACGCAAGTGCTGGCTCCAGCTCATCTCTGAAACGTGGATCAAGCCCTCTACGCCTGGCTGAATCTCTACGAATGCACCGTAGTCAGCCATAACAACTACCTTACCCTTAACGTGGTCGCCAACCTTGAGGTTAGGATCCAAAGAATCCCAAGGGTGCTGAGTGAGCTGCTTGAGACCGAGAGCGATACGCTTCTTCTCCTCATCGAAGTCGAGGATAACAACGTTAATCTTCTGGTCGAGAGCAACAACCTCATGTGGATCGCTTACGCGGCCCCAAGAGAGGTCAGTGATATGTACGAGTCCGTCAACACCACCGAGGTCAACGAATACACCATAAGAGGTGATGTTCTTAACGGTACCCTCGAGGATCTGACCCTTCTCAAGGTGAGAGATAATCTCCTTGCGCTGTGCCTCGAGCTCAGCCTCGATGAGTGCCTTGTGTGAAACGACTACGTTACGGAACTCCTGGTTGATCTTAACGACCTTGAACTCCATTGTCTTACCAACGAATACGTCGTAGTCGCGTATAGGGTGAACGTCAATCTGGCTGCCAGGAAGGAATGCCTCGATACCGAATACGTCAACAATCATACCACCCTTAGTGCGGCTCTTGATGTAACCCTGGATAACCTCGTCGTTCTCCAGTGCCTTGTTGATATTCTCCCAGCTCTTCTGGAGGCGAGCCTTCTTGTGAGAAAGAACGAGCTGACCGCGCTTGTCTTCTTGGCTCTCTACATAAACCTCTACCTTATCACCAGGTTTGAGATCTGGGTTGTAACGGAATTCAGAAGCAGGGATAATACCATCGCTCTTGTAGCCGATGTTAACAACTACTTCCTTCTTGTCAACTGAAATAACAGTACCTTCAACTACTTGGTGTTCCTGGATCTTGTTAAGAGTTTCGTTGTAAGCCTTTGTAAGGTCATCCTTACTAGCTACGGATTGTGAACCATTTTCGAACTCATCCCAGTTGAAGTCAGCTAAAGGCTGTACATTCTGGACGTCTTTGAAATTTGTCATAAAGTGTTTAAAAAATAATTTAATTAATAAAGTTTGACTTTATATTACCTTGTATGAAATGGGGATAATATACCCAAATCGGTGCAAAGTTACTAATAATATTCTGAATATCAGAGTTTTTGACTACGTTTTTTTGTCTTTTTCTTCTTCTTCTTCCAAATATCACTTAGCTTATTGAAGTCTTTCTTCAAGATAAGACCTATTCCTTGTGTTGTGAGAGAATTGCGTGTGAAGTATCGGTCATTTGTCTGGTTATAGAATCGGAATGCAATATTTCCATTAGGTGATAAGAGATAACGAATATCAAAGTCTCCGATAAAGGAGGAATTATTCTTTGCTACATTATCACGATAACCGAATTGTCCGTTGAATAAGAGTCGGTTGTTAAGCATGCTACCTGATAATGTTCCTTCATATTCAGCATTATCGAATCCCTCATTACCTGTAGCAATATTTGCTCCGAAGTTCCAGTTGTTGGTGTTTATCACATTGGACAACACTGTGTTTATTTGCTGAGAGAGAGTTCCTGATAAAAGACTTTGCATAGCGAGCGAAGCTCCACTTGGAGTTCTATTGCCTTGTGCTGTGCTATTATTGTTACTCTGTGGGTAGAAGCGTCCGACTGCAAGTAAGTAAAGTACCTGCTGGTTCAGTTCTTGTTCAGAGTTTAATACAGAACGTACCATTTGTTGTGCATCTGAAGATAGGGTAGGGAGATCGAGGCCGAAGTTGACGGAAGGTGCGCCAGGCGTTCCATTTATATCTAGTAGGCAATTCACTTTCGTATTATTAGAGCTGAAAGAATTGCCAAGCCCCAAATCGCTCAATGGTACGGAGTTAATTGTGTAGACACCTTTCAAATCTAATGCAGCGTTGAATGGATCGCCACCAAAAGCGATAGTAGAACCTTGTTGGAATATGAACTGCTTCTTAATAATATTCTGGATGGTGAGGTTATATTGTCCGTAATCTACATTATAATTACCAAAGAGCTGGAATGCTCCCTTATTATAGTAGGTGGCTCGAATAATACCAGAACCATTAAGTTTGATGTTATCACCAGTCGTTTCATCCATTAAGACGCCTAATGTTAGGTTAGGGTTAGTCTTCAAGATGAAATTCATGTGCAAGTCACTAGGTATGTTTGCAAATCCCGATTTTGATATAGGACGTGGTGATGAAATTGTCTTTGTCGGTACTGATTGTGTCTCATTGGTCTCTGAAGAGATACTTTCTATACTGTCCTTTGGTGTATTTAACCAATGGATAAAGTTGTTTGTTCCAGCGTCATTGGTTGTAGCGGCATTGTAAGTAATGAATGTATTCTTGCAAGGCTTCATTTCTACATCCAATGTCGTTGTGCCTGGACCACCCTTTATGTGACAATTACCTGTAGCATATACGATGCCCCAGAAAGACTCTTTGCCCAGATGTTTGGGGAAGTTGTAAGCAAGAAGATTCTGTGCTTCGACATTTATATCATAGGTTAGGTGCCTCAAACTATTGTGATGTAACCCTCCTGAAACAATTCCGATATGCCCATAAGGATCAGTAATAGTGTCGTTGGCAAAGATGATTTCATTTGGTATGATGCGTATGCGTCCCCGCATTAAATCGTATGTTGTCCCTGTTGGTTTGATATAAACATTGCCATTAGCCTCCATATCACCCTCAAGATTTACATCGCTTAGCGGACCAACAACCTTGCACCACCCGTTAGCTCTAAGTTTTATTTTATCCATGAAAGAATCACAGAAGGTCTTGAGGAATGATAAATGTGTGTTATGTGCGTAAATAGGAAGGTTGATATAACTATTTTTTATATCCACATATCCTTTGATTTCTGTTAATGCCCCATCGTCAGTATCCGCATGTGCATCAATACCGATTTTGCCTTCCTTATCGTAGTTTACATTGGCGTAGAGTGTTCCCATATCTCCCTTCTCAAACTTGAAATTGTGCACTTCGAGGTTAGCTTCCATCTTAGGTTGATGGAAGAAAGATTTGATAGAGGCTGTGCCAGAGGCTGTACCAGAAAACTCTACGCTATGGAAATTGGCAAGGTCTAGAATATAGGGTACGTCTATTTCTTTGAACTTTACGGTGATGGAATCGTTCATATTACCTGACGTAACACCATTCGCAATAAGATGTTGGTTGCGATTAGATATTTCAAAATGACTGATGTTAAGGTTGTTTCGCCTATAAGATAAGTCAGATGGAAGAACATTTAATGTGATAGTATCAATATTAATCTTAGAAGGATTGAAGTGTAATTGTGTCTCCAAATCACCATTATGATGAGTAAATTCCACAATACTATTGATATCTCCAGACAATGCAGTGTGACCAGGAATTTGGAAATTTACATCAGAACTAATTGTATTATTCTTAATGAGTCCTTCTGCATCAACTATAATGTGTGGTCCTTTAGCACCCTTTCTTTCTCCAGATAGTCGAGCTAATAGACCTTCTGAGAGCGTAGAAATATCAATAGATAAGTTTTGTAATTGTTGCCCAGCATAGGTAAGATCTGCTGCATCAAGAGATAACTTTATTTCATTTCGTCCTTCATTTATAGCACCGCTAGCTACAATAGGGTAGGGAGAAATGATAGAAGTCTTAAGTAATTGATTGATTAATTGCGTGTTATTAAGCTTCAAAGAGAACGTATAAGCATTCCGATCCTTTACCATGTGGTAGTTGGGATGCTGGTTGACAATACTTGGAAGATAATGTCCTAATACGGAGATAATACTCTGAGGAAGTGATTGGTAATTATATTGTCCATTAATATCAATCTCTCCAAAGTCGGTCTTTGCTTTTAAAGATTTGGCAATAAGTCCATTGTTCATGACCACATTGATGTGGTCAAGATTTATATTTTCTTTGTCTCCATTGAGCATGAACTGAGAGACATCCAACGTTCCTATTATGTTGTTAATATTAGAACCAGACCCTTTAATCTGGCTTTTAAATGAGAACGTTCTATTGCCTAGTGTGTTGGTCAAATGTAATGCGGCAAGATTAACTCCTTGTGCATTGATAGATATATCTGCAGACAATCTTTCTCTCTTTTTGATGAATGCTAAGATGTTATAGGCTTTTCCTTTAATCGCTAACTTTCCATTAGGATCATTGATAGATAAATCTCCTATAAAGGCATCCTCCTTATATAAGCTGTTGAGATGAACATTTTTATAGTTATATCCTTTATATTCGAAAGAAAAGATGTCACCCTTTGCTAATATATATGAAAGGTTAGTTTTCCCATCAACGAAGATATTTGTACTAATCATTCCAAAGTCAGGATTAGCTAGTACTCGCCCAAGATTAAAGTTAGATGTATTTACTTTCGCGCGAATGTTTTTACCATAAACATTGGCTGTTAATCGTACTTCTCCAGCACTACTTCTTAATGTTCCATGTGCATTAAGATTTCCTCCAATAGAGGATACGGAACCTTTATAGTAAATATCACCAAGATTGTTAAGTGTTGAAGGGATTGCTTGATGTAGAAGTTTTGCAATGGTTTTTAATGTCGCATTGTTTATTGTTATCGGATTAAGAGAGAATTTCCAATTAGGTCTATGGTGTAAATTATTAACCCAACCTTTAGCGTGTAATAATGTTGATAAATCTTCATTCTTTATGGATAAAAGTCCAATTCTAACATCATCGTATGTGCCTTTTGCCTCCAAAGTAGTGGAATAGTTTGTATGAAGGCTTCTCAAGTCATCTGTGAAAGGTGCAAAATCAGAAGGAGTTAAGTCTGCCTTAAATCCTTTAATAGAATATTTTAAACTTTTATTTATTAGTTTCTTATTTTCTAATTGGTAATGAGTAGATAATTGTTTTAACTTCACATGGCTATTAGGTAATATGAGGCTAAAATCATTGATAAAACCTTGGTGTTGGTCTATCTTTGTTTCAAATGTAAGTTGTTTGACGCTTATTCCAGAAGCATCGTTAAAGGACAAGGATTTGAGATTAGCCCAAAGAGAGTTATTATCCAGCTTGTTCACAATGATGTGTGAGGATATACTGCTTAACAAAAGATGGTTAATGTTGAACTTATTGGGCGTTTGGGGAGCGTCTAATATGTCATATTTAATTTTGCCATTACGAATTACAAGGCTATTAATGGCTAGGTGTAATGGGGTTTTCTTACTATTATCCTTGGAAGCTAAAGAATCTAAGACAAATTGAAAGTTAGGCTTGGCATCCTTATCTTTTTTGTATAAGTTGGCGTCTAATCCAAAGATCTGTGCAGAAGAGATATTAATATCTCCACTACGGAGTAATGGCATAATATCAATTTTTGCGCCAATACGAGAGGCCGAAACCATCTTCTTTTTGTTTTGATCATAAATAAGAATATCATCGAGGATAAACCTATTTAAAACGCCGAGGTCTATACGCCCAATACGAACTTCTGTTCCTAGCTTTGTTGAAGCAGCATCTGCTACTCTATGCGCAACAAAAGTTTGTATTGTTGGGATGTGCAACAATACAATCAAGACAATATAAAGACTAACTAAAGTCCATATAATCCATCGGAAAGTGGTTCTAAGCTTCTTCAATGCATTTGCAAAACTACTAAAAAAACATTTTGCGCTGAAATAAATACATATAAATGTTCCTAATCTCCTTAAATTTTGCTACATTTGCACAATATTCATGAATGAAATAAGATAATATCGCATTTATATAATTGTTATGGCAAATGTAATTAAGTTACGAAAGGGCTTAGACATTAACCTTACAGGACGTGCACAAGAGCAGATGTTGTCTGTAAAATCATCTAAGGAGTACGCATTGGTGCCGGATGATTTTATAGGTTTAACGCCGAAAGTTGTAGTTCGTGAGGGTGAACATGTTCGAGCTGGCGACTCGCTGTTTGTGGACAAGGGTTGCCCTGATGTAGGTTTTGCTTCACCTGTGAGCGGTATAGTTTCGGCCATTGAACGTGGAGCGAGACGTAAAGTGCTGCGTGTGAAAATCGAAGCTGATAATCAACAAGAATTTACAGACTTCGGTGTTAAGCAAGTAGATAACTTATCTGCTGAAGAGGTGAAAAGTTCTTTGTTAAAAGCGGGTTTGTTTGGTTATATCAATCAGTTACCTTATGCTGTTTCAACTCGACCAGACACGGAACCAAAGGCTATCTTTGTTTCTGCTCTTCGTGATAAACCATTGCAGGGCGACTTTGAATTTGAATTGAAAGGACAGGAGAAGGACTTCCAAACGGGTTTAACAGCGCTGTCTAAGATAGCAACTGTTTATCTCGGTATTGGCGCGAAACAATCAGCTAATGCTTTAGTGAACGCTAAGGATGTTAACGTAAATGTCTTTGATGGGCCATGTCCTGCTGGTAATGTTGGTGTGCAAGTGAACAATATTTCTCCTGTTAATAAGGGCGAAATCGTGTGGACAGTAGATCCTACTGCTGTTATTTTCTTTGGCCGATTATTCAATACTGGTAAGGTTTCTCTTATGCGTCGTGTAGCCATTGCAGGTAGTAAGGTGAAACAGACGGGATATGTTGATGCTCTTGTAGGTACTCCTTTGAAGGATATTTTGGCAGATAATATTGCTGATGGTTGCCATGTGAGAGTTCTAAATGGTAATCCTCTTACAGGTGTTGTTGCGTCTGAAGAGGCTGTACTTGGAGCACATACTTCTGAGGTAACATTAATCCCAGAGGGTGATGATGTACATGAAATCTTCGGTTGGATGCTTCCTCGTTTCAAAGATTTCTCAACCTCACGTAGTTACTTCACTTGGTTGCAAGGAAAGAAGACTTATGATCTTGATGCTCGTATAAAAGGTGGTGAACGTCACATGATTATGAGCGGAGAGTATGATAAGGTATTACCCATGGATATCTATGGTGAGTATCTCGTAAAATCAATTATCTCAGGTAATATTGACCGTCAAGAAGAATTGGGTATTTATGAAGTAAGTCCTGAAGACTTCGCTCTTGCAGAGTTTGTCGATAGCTCAAAATTACCATTGCAGAAGATTGTTCGTGAGGGATTAGATATCCTTAGAAAAGAGAATGCATAGGGGTCAAAAGCCCACAATAACTTTAACTATAGTTTTAAATAAAGTTTCTCAAAGTGTTATTAATGATAATCCCATCAGCTGTTATAGACGTAAAAGGATGTAAACCATGCTTGATGAGTGCATTACAAATGCTTTGTAGTAACATTACAAAAGGCTTGTAATAACATTACAGCTAACTTGTAATAGCATTACAAAAGCTTTGTAACAATTTGGAAACTGATTTTTTGGACTTTAAGAACCCTATAATAAAAGTATTATGAGTTTAAGAAATTATCTCGATAAGATACGCCCAAACTTTGAGGAGGGCGGAAAGCTTCACGCTTTCAAGAGTGTCTACGATGGTTTCGAGACGTTCCTTTATGTTCCTAACGAGACATCAAAGAGCGGAACTTCTATCCATGACGCTATTGACTCGAAGCGAATTATGAGTTTGGTGGTACTTTCATTGGTACCAGCGATGCTCTTCGGTATGTACAATATCGGCTATCAGAACGCTTTAGCAGCTGGTAAGTTGGCTGATGCTACCTGCTGGGGAATGTTCCTCTACGGTATGCTTGCCCTGTTGCCAAAGATTCTTGTGTCTTACATTGTCGGCTTAGGTATTGAGTTTGCTTGGGCACAGTGGAAGGGTGAGGAGATTCAGGAAGGTTATCTTGTATCAGGTATTCTGATACCATTGATTATCCCTGTGACCACACCTCTTTGGATTCTTGTGCTTGCAGTGGCCTTTGCTGTTATCTTCACAAAGGAGATCTTTGGTGGAACAGGTATGAATATCTTTAACGTAGCATTAGCTGCACGTGCCTTCCTCTTCTTCTCTTATCCAAGTAAGATGACTGGTGACAGTATCTGGGTGGCAAAGGATGCTATCTTCGGACTTGGTTACACCTTGCCTGATGGCTTCACTATGGCAACCCCATTGGGTGAGATAGCTCAGGGAACAAGTGTGAACGCATCTGTATGTGATATGGTATTAGGTCTCATTCCTGGTTCTGTGGGTGAGACATCTGTTATCGCTATCGCTATCGGTGCTGTAATCCTTCTTTGGACAAACATCGCCAGCTGGAAGACAATGTTGAGCGTATTCCTTGGTGGAACCGTGATGGGACTTATCTTCCATTCAACTGGTGCAACACCAATTCAGTGGTATGAACACCTCGTCTTAGGTGGTTTCTGCTTCGGTGCAGTATTCATGGCAACCGACCCAGTAACCTCAGCACGTACAGAGACAGGTAAGTGGGTATATGGTTTCTTCATCGGTGCGATGGCTATCATCATCCGTGTGTTGAACCCAGGTTATCCAGAGGGTATGATGCTTGCCATCCTCTTTGGTAATATGTTCGCCCCACTCATCGACTACTGTGTAGTTCAGTCAAACATCAGCAAGCGCGCAAAGCGTGCTAAATAAATAAGGAGGACGAAGAAATGAAAACAAATAGTAATTCTTATACAATTATCTATTCTGCCATCCTCGTGCTGATTGTAGCCTTTTTGCTTGCTTTCGTGTTCCAAGCATTGAAGCCAATGCAGGATGCTAATGTACAGCTTGATCAGCAGAAGCAGATTCTCTTTGCACTCAATCAGAATCGTGATATGAGCAATGAGGAGGCTGTTAAGCTTTGGAAGCAGATTATCATAGCAGATGATATCATCAATGCAGATGGTAAGGTCGTTGAGGCTGGAAAGCAGGGTGGCGTTGATGCCGGCTTTAAGTTGAATAGTAAGGATGCCAAGGAAGGCAAACTCGCTTTGTTCCGTTGCAAGGTAAACGGTGAAGATAAGTATGTTATCCCTGTTTATGGTAACGGTCTTTGGGGACCTATCAATGGTTTCATCGCTATCAATGGTGATAAGAGAACCGTCTTTGGTGCTTACTTTAACCACGAGAGTGAGACTGCTGGTCTCGGTGCTGAAATCAAAGACAACAAGGCATGGCAGGATTTGTTCAAGGGTAAGCATCTCTTTAGTGGAAACGATACTCAGAAGATAGCACTTGCTGTTGAAAAGAAGATCGAAGACCCATCTACGCAGGTAGATGCCGTAACAGGTGCAACACTTACCAGTAATGGTGTAACAGAGATGTTCCATGCAGACAAGGGTGGACTTCAGCCTTATGTTAAATTCCTGAACAGCAAATAATATTCTAATCTTTAGAACAATAAGAATATGGATTTATTCTCAAAACAAAATAGAGAGGTGTTCAGCAATCCGCTGAATCTGGACAACCCAATTATGGTCCAGGTGCTCGGTATCTGTTCTGCCCTTGCCGTAACTTCACAGCTGAAGCCGGCGATTGTTATGGGACTTGCCGTTACAATTATCACGGCATTCTCTAATGTTATTATTTCACTTATCCGTAACACAATCCCTAACCGTATTCGTATTATCGTACAGTTGGTGGTTGTTGCTGCTCTGGTAACAGTAGTTAGTCAGATTCTTAAGGCTGTAGCTTACGATGTCAGTGTAGAGCTTTCTGTCTACGTAGGACTTATCATTACCAACTGTATCCTTATGGGACGTCTTGAGGCTTTTGCTATGACAAACAAGCCTTGGCCAAGTTTCCTTGATGGCGTCGGCAATGGTTTGGGTTACGCTATGATACTTGTTGTTGTAGGTGCTGTTCGTGAGTTCTTTGGTCGTGGCTCATTGCTCGGTTTCAAGATTCTCCCACAAAGCCTCTATGATGCAGGTTATATGGACAACGGAATGATGTCAATGCCAGCAATGGCACTCATCCTTCTCGGTTGTGTTATTTGGGTTCATCGTGCATATTTCTATAAAGAAGACAAGAAGTAATTATGGAACATCTTATTAGTTTATTCTTCCGGTCCATCTTTGTGGACAATATGATATTTGCGTTCTTCCTCGGTATGTGTTCATACCTTGCTGTTTCAAAGAGCGTAAAGACTTCATTGGGTCTTGGTGTGGCCGTAACATTCGTGTTGCTTGTTACCACACCAATCAACTATCTTTTGCTGACTAAGGTTCTCGGACCAGACTGTCTTGCAGAGGGTGTTGACCTTACTTATCTTAGTTTCATTCTCTTTATCGCTGTCATTGCTGGTATCGTACAGATTGTGGAGATGGCTGTTGAGAAGTTCTCACCTTCACTTTATGGTGCGTTGGGTATCTTCCTTCCACTGATTGCCGTTAACTGTGCTATCATGGGTGCTTCACTCTTTATGCAGCAGCGTATCGGTCTTGACCCAGCAAGCACACAGTATATCGGTACTGTATGGGATGCACTTGTCTATGGTACAGGTTCTGGTCTTGGCTGGACATTGGCTATTGTGGCAATGGGTGCTATTCGTGAGAAGATGGAATATTCTGATGTACCAAAGCCTTTGCAGGGTCTTGGCATCACATTTATTACAGTAGGACTGATGGCAATGGCAATGATGTGCTTCTCAGGTCTTAAAATCTAAGTAAACAATGGGACAATTCATAACAATAAGTATTGTGGTATTCCTTATCACCATCCTTGTGTTGGTGATTCTCTTGCTTGTGTCTAAGAAGTATCTCAGCCCAAGCGGAAAGGTAAAGATAACAATTAACGGTGATAAGGAGATGACCGTTGATCAGGGTAGCTCAGTTCTGTCTACGCTGAATGAGAACGGTGTGTTCCTCCCTTCTGCTTGTGGTGGTAAGGGTAGCTGTGGCCAGTGTAAGTTGCAGGTAGTAGAAGGTGGCGGTGAGATTCTCGATTCAGAGCGTCCTCACTTTAGCCGTAAGGAGGTTAAAGATCATTGGCGTCTCGGATGTCAGTGTAAGGTGAAGGGTGATATGTCACTCAAGGTTCCTGAGTCTGTCATGGGCGTTAAGGAGTGGGAGTGCACTGTTATCTCTAATAAGAATGTGTCAAGTTTTATCAAGGAGTTCAAGGTTGCCTTGCCTCCTGGCGAACACATGGACTTCGTTCCAGGTTCTTACGCACAGATTTCTATTCCAGCTTACGACTGCATTGACTATGATAAGGACTTCGATAAGAACGATATCGGTGAAGAATACCTCGGTCCTTGGAAGCAGTTTAACCTCCTTTCTCTGAAGGGAAAGAATCCTGAGCCAACTGTTCGTGCTTACTCTATGGCAAACTATCCAGCTGAGGGTGATATCATCACACTGACTGTTCGTATTGCAACACCTCCATTCCTGCCACGTCCGCAGGTTGGTTTCCAGAACGTACCAACTGGTATTGGTTCTACTTACATCTTCTCTCTTAAGGAGGGTGATAAGGTGATGATGAGTGGTCCTTATGGCGACTTCCATCCTAACTTCACTTCTGGTAAGGAGATGATTTGGATTGGTGGTGGTGCTGGTATGGCTCCTTTGCGTGCGCAGATTATGCACATGACAAAGACCCTCCACACTCGCGACCGTGAGATGCACTTCTTCTATGGTGCGCGTTCACTCAGTGAGGCATTCTTCCTTGAGGACTTCTGGGAGCTTGAGAAGGAATATCCTAACTTCCATTTCCACCTCTCTCTTGACCGTCCAGACCCTAAGGCTGATGAGGCTGGCGTGAAGTATTACACTGGTTTTGCAGTAAACTGCATCCGTGATGAGTATCTAAAGAATCACGAGGCACCAGAGGATTGTGAGTACTACCTCTGTGGACCTCCAATGCTTATCAAGACTGTTACAGATTATCTTGACAGCATCGGTGTTGATCAGGATGCAATCATGTACGACAACTTCGGATAGATATAATTTAAGGCAGAACTCCAAGTAAGGGTTCTGCCTTTTAGATTATCTTTGAGAAGTTGGGTTATACCATCAGTCTGCGTCAGATACGTGAGGATATTCCAATTTAAATTATTACATTTGCACCCCATGAGTTACGTTTTATGTTCACATCTCCCACCTTAGTCGCTGATAAAACTGATGAACTTACCCAGACCTACGCAAAGATATATGGCAACAGAACAAACAAACAAGTAAGAACAATCGATATGGAATTTAAGAAACAACCGTTGACCTCAGCAACGCATAGCGAGTTTACACTCGAGGCATTGAGGCAAATTGCGCCTTCGGCTTTCACGGAGGTGCGGGGAGCAGATGGTGAGCTGACACAGAAGGTGGACTTTAAGGTGCTTCGTGAACTCTTGGGCGATGCTATTGCTGATGCTGACGAGGAGAGCTTTGGCTTTCAATGGGTGGGCAAGCAGGAGGCTAAGCGGGCGGCAGCGGAACCGACTCGCCAAACGTTGCGTCCCGTTGTGGACGACAGTGTGGACTGGGACACGACAGAGAACCTATACATTGAGGGCGACAATCTCGAGGTGCTGAAACTCTTGCAGCGTGCTTACCTCGGCAAGGTAAAGATGATCTATATCGACCCGCCTTATAATACGGGCAACGACTTTGTTTATGAAGACGACTTCGCCATGAGTGGGGAAGAAATGGACGAAGCGATGGGCAATGTCGATGAGGAGGGCAACCGCCTACGCCGCAACCTCGACTCTAATCCCCGTTACCACTCTGACTGGTGTTCTATGATTTATAGTCGCCTACTCGTCGCACGCACCCTGCTCGCTAATGACGGCGTTATCTTTATTTCCATTGACGATAATGAGGTGCACCACTTGAGAAAGATATGCGATGAGGTGTTTGGAGCGGGGAACTTTCTTGCACAAGTTGTTTGGGAGAGAGCGTATGCACCTATCAATCTTATGAAGCATTTCTCTCCTTCACATGATTATATTGTATGCTATGCCAAAGATGTGGATTTAGCGAAATGTAATGGTATTCCCCGAAGTTCTGAAGCTGATGCACGCTACTCAAATCCTGATAATGATCCTCGTGGTGTTTGGAAAGCTAGTGACTTATCGGTTGGACCAGCTATTGAATCAAACGTATATCCTATCACAACGCCCTCCGGGCGTGTGGTAGAGCCTCCAGCTGGGCGCAGCTGGAGTCTCTCGGCGAATGCATTCGCCGAGAGACTCCGTCAGAACCGAATATGGTTCGGTTCTGATGGTAACAACGTACCCGCAATGAAACGTTTTCTTTCAGAACTACGCAAGACAGGAGTTACCCCTATGACGATTTGGAAGTACGGAGAGGTTGGACACTCACAAGGTGCTACACAAGCTCTTGCTGAGATGTTTGATGGTAAGAAGTATTTTGATTACCCTAAGCCAGTTGATCTAATCAAGCGGTGTATATCCTTATATTCCTCTCCCGACTCCCTCATCCTCGACTTCTTCTCCGGCTCTGCCACTACCGCCCACGCCGTTATGCAGCTGAATGCGGAGGATGGTGGTAAGCGTAAATACATTTGTGTGCAGATACCAGAGAAGACGCCAGAAGGTAGCGAGGCACGCAAGGCGGGTTACAACACGATTTGCGAGATTGGTAAGGAGCGCATCCGTAGGGCTGGCAAGAAGATTAAGGAGGAGGCTGGGCTGATGGGTCAGGACTTAGACACTGGCTTCCGTGTGCTTCGTGTGGACTCGTCGAATATGGAGGAGGTTTACTTTGAGCCTGCTGGATTGGAGCAGCAAAATCTCTTCACGCAGGTGGATAGTGTGAAGGCTGACCGCTCGGAGCTTGACTTGCTCTTTGGCTGTATGGTAGACTGGGGCGTGGAGCTAAGCTATCCACTTCGAATGGAGGAGGTAGACGGTAAGCACCTGCACATTGTGAACGAGGGCGCACTCGTGGCTTGTTTCGACAAAGAAATAAGCGTTGAGGCTGTCAGTCGTATTGCGGAGCTGAAGCCCCTACGTGTCATCTTCCGTGAGGAGTGCTTTGCTACCGATGCCGATAAGCTGAATATCTATGAGAAGTTCAAGCAGTTCTGTGGCTGGAATGATGAGGAAGTCTATAAGCGTATTCACGTGTTATAAATATCAGTTAACTAAATCTTAAACATCAATGGGGTAAATACAGTTGCTATATGTCCCAATGCCCACGCCGTGAGTAAGGGCTGTGGCGGAGTGTTCCCGTGTTGGAACACGGATGTTCCCACACTGGAACTTTCATGTTCCAAAGCCGGAACATGAATGTTCCGCCGCTGGAACATTGGCGTACCACTGCTGGGAACATTTCGTTCCTCATGGTAGGACGCTGCCCAATGCACGTAATGATGATTAGACAATAGATAAGATGAAGATACAATTCAAACATCAAGCCTTCCAACGAGATGCGGCACAAGCCGTTGTAAATGCCTTTCGTGGGCAGCCGTTACAAGATTTCTTTGCTTACCGCAGAGATGTGGGTAAGGGAGTTTTGGCACTGGACGCACAGGGCTTTCGCAATCATGATATTCTACTTAACGATGAGGAGCTAACTCGCAATATTCGTGAAGTGCAAATCAGTCAAGAGCTGCAGCCAGTCAATCACGTGCTTCGTGACGGCAATGGCACGCTGGCACTGAGCATAGAGATGGAGACGGGAACGGGTAAGACCTATACCTATATCAAGACCATGTACGAACTCAATAAGCACTATGGCTGGACAAAGTTTATTATCGTGGTGCCGAGTGTGGCTATTCGTGAGGGAGTCATCAAGAGTCTTGAGACGATGGCAGATCATTTCGCAGAAGAATATGGCGAACGTATGCAGCACTTTGTGTACGATAGTGCACATCCTAAAGCTATCGACCAGTTTGCTTCCGACCCTAAGATACACGTGATGGTCATCAACACACAGGCTTTCAATGCCACAGGAAAGGATGCTCGCCGCATCTTTATGAAGTTGGAGGATTTTAACTATCGTCGCCCGATAGACATCCTCAGTGAGACACGCCCTATCCTGATTATAGACGAACCGCAGAGCGTATTGGGTACCGACAAGAAGAATAAGACCCGTCAGGGTTTGCAGCAGTTCAACCCGTTGTTCTCACTCCTTTATAGTGCGACGCACCGCAAGGCAGATGTTTACAATCAGGTTTATCGTTTGGATGCTATTGACGCCTTCAATAAGCGACTGGTGAAGAAGATAGAGGTGATGGGAGTAGAGCAGATTGGTACGACCGCCACGAATGGTTATCTTTATCTCGATGCGATAGTCCTGTCGAAGAAGAAAGGCGAGGCGCCACGTGCTCGCATTAGTTTTGATGCAACGAGTAGGGTAGGCTTGCGCACGGCAACACGTCTGGTAGATGAGGGCTTCGACCTCTATGCCGAGAGTGGTGAGCTAGAGGCTTATCGTGATGGCTTTATCATAGAGCGGATAGATGGTGTGAAGGGGTGTATTCGTTTGAGCAATGGTCAGGAAATCTATGAAGGTCAGGCAATGGGAGCAATCACCGAGGAGTTGATACGGCGTATACAGATTCGCACCACCATACAGAAGCACTTCGAGCGTGAGCATCAGCTCTATAAGCAAGGAATTAAGGTGTTGAGCCTGTTCTTCATAGATGCCGTAGAGAAGTATCGCATCTATGATTCTGGTGGCGAAACCCGTAAGGGACGATGGGCAGAAATCTTCGAGGAAGAATATGTATCCGTACTGAATGAGGTGCGTGACCTTTACTGGGATGAAGAATACAAACAATATCTTCAAGGGATAAGTGCCGAGCAGACCCACGCAGGCTACTTCTCTCAGGACAAGAAGGGAAAGATGATAGACTCGAAGGTGAAGCGAGGTGAGACGGAGGCTAATGACCCCGACGCCTATCAGTTGATTATGCGCAATAAGGAACGCCTCCTATCATTGGATGAGCCTACCCGCTTTATCTTCTCTCACTCGGCATTGAAAGAGGGCTGGGATAATCCTAATGTCTTTCAGATTTGTGCGCTCAAGCAGAGCAACAACGAAGTGAAGAAGCGGCAGGAGGTGGGACGTGGTATGCGTCTCTGTGTCAATCAGCAGGGCGAACGGCAAGATAGTGACCTGCTGGGCGATGCAGTCTATGACACGAATGTGCTGACAGTGGTAGCCAGTGAGAGTTATAAAGACTTCTCGGAGGCATTGCAGAAAGAACTAGCAGAGAGTATTACCTCGCGTGCAGTACTGGTTACGGTAGCATTGTTTGCAGGTAAGACCATTGTGAAAGGCAACGGCGAGAAGCTGACGCTTACAGAGTCGCAGGCAGTAACCATTTTGGAGGAACTTATATCAGCAGGCTATGTGAAGAAGCAGAAGCTGACCGATAAGTACTTTGAGGATAAGAAGGCTGGTACGCTGCAGTTGGAGGATTGGCAAGAAGATGTGGAAACTATCGTTCAAGAGCTGGATAAGGTGTTTAATCCTGATGTGCTTAAGGTGGAGAATGGTCGAGGCAAAGAGACAGCCCACTTCCGGATGGAACGATTTAACAAGAAGGAGTTTCAAGCCCTGTGGAAACGTATCAACTGTAAGACTTACTATGAAGTTGATTTTGAGACAGAGTCTCTAATACGTAAGTCTATTGTAGGACTGGACGATTCACTCCATGTTACCGCAATTCGTATTGCCGTCACATCGGGTACGCTGGCAAATATCCAGTCAAGAGAAGAACTCGAAGCTGGGCAGGCGATGCAGGAGGGTAAGACAAAGACGGTGAAGGTGAAGGAAGCTGTGGCGAGTGGTGTACGTTATGACCTCGTGGGCGAATTGGTACAGCGTACAGGCTTGAAGCGTAGTACGATAGTTGCGATTCTGACAGGTATCAAGCCCAAGACTTTTGGAATGTATCGTCGCAATCCAGAGGAGTTTATTATCCGTGTAGGTAATATCATCAACGAGCAGAAAGCCATTGCCGTGATAGAGTATATTGCTTACCACAAGATGGATCAGCATTATGATGCCAGTATCTTTTCTGAGCATGAACTCCGTGGGCGTATCGGTATTGATGCCATACAGAGTGAGAGGTCGCTCTACGACCTTGTAGTTGTGGATAGTCAAGGAGTAGAGAAACGCTTTGCCGAAGAGTTGGAGCGGGAGGAAGAAGTTGAGGTTTATACCAAGTTGCCACGTGGTTTCTATATCAATACGCCTGTGGGCAAGTACAATCCCGACTGGGCAATCGTCTTCCGAGAGGGAGCGGTGAAACACATCTATTTCGTTGCAGAGACGAAGGGCTCTGAGGACATTACTCAGCTTCGAGGGGTAGAGAGTGCAAAGATAGAATGTGCTAAACGCCATTTCGCCTCAATCTCTGATAGCTCGGTCAAGTTTGATGTAGTCAAGAGTTACGAAAAGCTGAAGAATATCGTTACGCAAGGTTAGGATATAAGTTGCATTTGATTTGCAATGAGAAAGGAGGACTTCTCAACTTTACGATAACACTGGGAGATATTGATGACCATAAGCCTTTGGAGCGTGAAATAATCTCTGTTAGTTTCGTTTTTGACAAACTTGCGATAGAGTATTTTGCCTGATGAAGCATCCTGAAACAGCATCACACCCAATGTTCTGGAAAAGTATATTGTATCCAATATTATTACTGCAGATTTAAATAAAAGCGTTCCGAGAGGTTTTCAGCCTACCAAATGTCCATTACGCCTGAAGAAAGTGAAAAAGAAACAAAAGTCAAGATAAGTTCAATATGAGCAATATATTTCTCTACCCCATATTCACCACAGATTTTACCAAAATCCATTCCTAACAAGAATACATAGAATATTCTTGCAGGAATGGATCCCAATCTTTATATATGCTTATCTATTGGCTGTCTGCCACAGATAAGTATCTGCACAATGAACAGAGGCAGTTTGGTCGGCAATCATCAACTTGAAGTCGCCTTCCTCCAATCTCCATTTGCCATCCCAACCTACAAAAGCCAAGTCGTCTGCCTTTAATTCGAAGGTCACAGTCTTGGTCTCACCTGGCTGAAGTTCCACTTTGTCGAAGGCACGGAGACGACGACCATCTGGCACCATGCTGGCGACGAGGTCGCTGCTGAACAGGAGAATGCTCTCCTTCCCTGCCACCTTGTCCGTGTTCTTCACATCCACGCTCACCTTGATAATGTCGCCGTGGCGGAAGTCAGACTTGGAAACCTTCAGGTTGCTATATTGATAAGAGGTGTAGCTCAAACCATATCCGAAGCCCCACTGCTGGGTAATCTTCGCATTGTAGTCGTAAGCCCCTTCCATCGTACCCACCTCCTCACTTTTCTTGAAGTCGTAGTTAGCGAGCGAATTGATTTCCTTAGGATAGGTGTAAGGCATCTTGCCACTGAAGTTTGACTTGCCCGATACCAAGTTTACCAAGGCATCGCCGCCCATGTTGCCAGGGATAAGGATATCGATGATACCCTGTGCCAATGGTTCGATGTCGGCGATGAGACGTGGACGTCCTTCATTCAGTACCAAGATGACAGGCTTGCCTGTCTGAGCCAAAGCCTTGACCAGATTGCGCTGGTTTTCAGAAAGCCAGAGGTCTGTCAGGTTGCCCGGAGTCTCGGTATAGGAGTTCTCGCCAATGCAAGCCACAATGACGTCGGCATCCTTCGCTGCAGCCACTGCCCCCAGAATCTGAGGTTCGTTCTCCTCCCAATACTTGCCCTTTTCATTATAGGTAACACCCTGGTTCAAGATAACATTCTCCTTGCCATACTCATTGCAGAATGCCTCATAGATGGTATTATACTTGCCGGCAAATTCATCGGTACGATGGCCCTGCCAGGTATAGCTCCATCCACCATCCAGACAGCGCATCTGATTGGCATTAGGCCCCGTGAGGAGAATCTTCTTGCCATGCTGCAAAGGAAGGATATTACGCTCGTTCTTCAAGAGTACCATACTCTCGGTAGCTCCCTCCAAGGCGAGCTTGGCAAACTCCTCGCCACCAAACTTAGGATAATTCTTCAGTTTCTGGGTTGGATTCTTAAAGAGATCGAGACGGTACTTCATACGAAGCACACGGCGACAGGCATCATCGATGCGACTCATCGGAATCTTGCCTTCCTTCACCAATTCAATAAGGTAGCCACAAGCATCGCAAGAATAAGGTTCCATAATCATGTCGATACCAGCATTGATGGCGATGCGGAGTGCATCCTTCTTGTCCTTTGCCACCATCTCACGAGTATAGAGATTGTTGATGTCTGCCCAGTCGGTGATAAGCACACCATCCCATCCCGTCTCTTCCTTCAGCCATCCTGTCAGGATTTCCTTGTTGGCGTGCATCGGCATACCGTTGACGGAAGCGGAATTCACCATCACGGTCAAGGCTCCAGCTTGCAGACCCGCCAGGAAAGGAGCAAAGTGCTTCTCTCGCAAGTTGGCAGGAGAGATATAGGCTGGTGTACGATCTTTACCAGTCCAAGGCACGCCATAGCCCATGAAGTGCTTCAATGAAGTGGCGATGTGATACTGGTCGATGTTATTTGGGTCCTCGCCCTGGAAACCATAGACCATGGCCTTGCCCATCTCTGAAGTGAGATAGCAATCTTCTCCAAAGTTCTCCCAGATGCGAGGCCAACGGGCATCACGACCGAGATCAACGGTAGGACTGAAAGTCCAAGGCACACTCACCGCACGAGTCTCATAAGCAGTGGCCTCAGCCGAATGGCGAGCAATCTCACGATTGAAGGTGGCAGCTATATTGATGTTCTGCGGGAAGAGGGTACCGTCTTGTGTATAAGTAGAACCGTGGTTCTGATCGAGACCGAAGACGCAAGGGATGCCGATGCGCTTCATCGAAATCTTCTGGATTTGCTCGATGTACTTCTCCCACTGCTTGGCGGTTGGCGCGCAAGTGTTAGGAGCGTTGAGGATAGAGCCAATCTTATAGCGAGAAAGGATAGAATCGGTCTTGTGCTCGTCGATATAGAACACACCGTTCTTGTCGTTGGCACCAAAGAGGTCGGTCACCAATTCCATCATCTGACCTATCTTTTCCTCCAAGGTGAGTTTCTTCAGGGTTTGTTCTACTTGAGCCTCTATCTTAGGGTTGCTTTTGATAACTGGAACATTAGCACTGGTTGTATAAGCAAATGCCAACATTGAAATAGAAAATAATAATTTCTTCATAAGTTCAAAGGCTTGACGTTTTATGATAAAACGGAAATCTTTCTAATATTTTATTCGATAGTTACTTTCTTTACGGTGTAACCGTCACCCACGAGGAGGAAACCATCCTGCTCTGTCAAAAGTTGGATAGATAAGTCGGTCAGTTTAAACTCCCATTTAGCAGTTCCATCCACCATGATGTCGCCACGCTCTGGGTCGCCCTTACCAGTAAGGATGTTGTTCCACCAAGCAGTGGCAGCAGTACCCTGACCATTTCCATTCACATAGACACGGAGGATGGTGCCAGCCTTCACCTTTGAGAGGAAGGTATCCTTCAAGGCATTGAATGGTGTACCCCATGTCACGGCAAACTCACCTTCCCAGATGGTGTTCTCCATAGATGGGCGAGCCTCGGTGGTTACCTTGATGGTACCGCCAGCAAACTGTACACCATTGCCATCTACCAATGTAATGTTGTAATCGCCATTGGCGAGGTCGGAAGGAGCAGTAACTTTCAATGTCGTACCCTCATCGAGAACTTCGAAGACAACCTCCTTATCAGCGATGAGAACTTTCTGAACGAGACCCAGGTTCTTGCACTCGTGGATGGTTGTAGTTTCTCCTGGAGCTACCCTAAGCTCGATGGCATTGGTACCCAAGGCTGGGTCATCGGCAGCAGGAGTCACGGTAACGTTCAAGGTGCGGGATGTAGTCTTGCCCTTGGTGGTGGTTGCCACAATCTTCAGTTCATGATTACCTAAAGGCAAAGTTTGGTCGATGGTAGTACCTGCGGCAATCTGAGTGCCGTCGAGCAACCATGTCACTGTGGTGTAGTGAACAGGAGTCACCTTGATTTCCAACTTATAATTTGTCTTGCGGTCTATCTTGGAATCAGCCAAGTCGGTGTTCAAAATACGTGGATTGTCATTTTCGCTGACAGTGAAGTATGGATCATCGTCAGAAGAGCAAGAAGACAAGGTAGATGTACCAGCCAGTGCGAAACTCATGGCGAAGAGCATCATCATAGCCTTCAAAACTTTTCCCTTATATTGTTTCATTGTCTTATTCATAATTAATTATTCTATCTATTGTCCTATAAAACTTAACATTAAACGCTTAACACTACTTGCTGTATCCCTTTCCGAATGGAGGATTGAAGTCTGGCTGAAGGTTTACATCAGCCTTGTCCCACCAGAGGCGCTTGTGCCAGTCGTCTGTACCACCCATGCGGTCGATGGCAGCCTTGTAGTTGGCACTGTTGTACTGACCTTCCAACTCAGGATACTGTAAACGGACAGGCATTGACCAGTTAGAATCTGTGTAAGTAAAACCATTCTTGGTCAAGAGATCACGATTCAAGATGGCAGGATAGTCAGAGCGGCGCATGTTTGCCCAACCCTCAGAAGGGTTCATCATGTGGAGAATCCAAGCCTGGGTGTTGATAGTCTCCTTAGGATTGTCACCCAACGGATTATTGGCAATGAACGCATCTATCTCTTCCTTGGAAATCTTGTTGGATGTAAGATAGTAGTTGTTGAGCAACTCCATGCTGGCACGAACACCAGCCTCGTAGTGGCTCTCTGCATCATCACCCCCAACATTCCAACCCTTGGTTGCAGCCTCAGCCTTGAGGAACTCCACCTCGGCATAGCTCATCAAGTCGCCAGGACAAGAAGGCATCTCGAAGTCGATGTTCAGGCAAGGACGACCTGCTCGGGCTATATAATCAGAGTTGGCATAAGTGTTCTTGTCTATCTCCGCATACTTCTTCAAAGTGGGAAGGTCATCAACCGTAGCTGGATTCATCCAGTCTGTGTACCAGGTAGCACCAGGGTTGCAAGGCTCTTCACCGAGACCCTTGTTCCGGAAGTAAGCCAGGAAATCATCGGTCAAGTCGATGTTCTGCTCTTTGTCTGGCTTCACCTGACTACGTTTGATATTGTAGTAGTGACGGCAGATGCGATAGAGACGAGGGTCGTTGGTATTCTGCAACTGATAGAACAAGGTAGAGCATACCATGGTAGGCGATGTGGCATCCTGACCATAGAGAATCTCTCCTAAGGCATTGGTGCGGAAATCGTAGTCGTTGGCTCCATCATAATAAGTATAAGGAGTATCGGCATATCTGATGTAAGCATCATCTGCTGCACTGGCGATAGCACCGGCAGCAACAGCCTTCTCAAACTCTTCCTTTGCCTTCTGTGGATTAACATCTGAAATGCGCATGGCATAGCGCATACGGAGCGCATTGGCATACTTCTTCCACTTGGCTACATCACCACCCATGCTGGTGACATCACCAGAAATGCGGTCGGTACCGGTGCCAAGTTGCTTCTCGCAAGCGTCAAGTTCCTCAAAGAACCAGCTGTAGAGTTCCTCTACGGTATCATACTTAGGGGTGGAGATGCCTGAGATGTAACCCAGACCTGCCTCCAAACAAGGCACGTCGCCGTAGGTATCTGCCAAGATTGCCGTGAGATAGACACGATGGATACGAAGTGCCGCATTCAAGTTTGCCTTGTCTGTTGAATTGTGGATGGCATCCACAAGGTTCTTGATGCTGACCTCATAGTAGCGGTCCCAGACACGACGAGCGATGTCGTCCTCACGGAAGTTGGAACCTGCATAGTTGGTTACGTTCCAACCACCAGCGAAATACTGTGGAAAACCTGAGATATAGTTACGGTAGGTATCCATCAAACTGAAGTCACCGTAAGTCTGCAACAAAGCAGTAGTCAACTGTGCGTTAGGGTCGAGCTCGCTCACCTTGGTCTTGTCGGTATTGATGTTGCTCAAGGTTTCATCTGAGCAAGAAGTCATCGCAGTGCCGGTTGTCATCAGGGCAAAAGCCATCAGCAGGCTGCTCTTACCTATATATTTCTTGATTATATTGTTCATTTTCTTACATTATTATATATTAGAACTCTTCTAAAGAAATTGATTTATTTTTTCGAGATTAGAACTTCACGTTCACGTTTAAACCATAGCTCTTGCGAGATGGTAAAGAGCCATATTCCAGACCGAGACCAGAGGTATTGTAACTGGAGTCTGGGTCGATGTTAGGAATATTCTTCCAAATAATGAATGGGTTACGAGCCACGAAGGATACGGTCAAGCCCTTGACATACTTGCCCAGGATGCTCTCTGGGAAGGTATAGCCGAAAGTAATCTCACGACACTTCACGTAAGAGTTGTCGTAAACGAAGGCACTCTGCACGCCATTTGCCACATGCTTCCAGTAATCCTCAGGGTTCACGGCGATGTCGTTCTTACGATAAGTACCATCGCCATTGTCGATGACACCCTCTACGACAAATCCCTTGCAGTTACCTGTTTCACGCCATGCGGCAAGGTCCATACCCGAAGCCTTGCGAGCCTCCTCGGAAGTGTACCACTCCTCACGGCCTGCCAATGTTCCCTTTGCCTTACCTGTCTGGTATGCGGAACGCATGGACATAGAGTAGATGTCGGCACCTACCTTAACATCGAATGCAGCAGAGAGGCGGAAGTTCTTGTAGCTGAAGGTTGAGTAGAAACCACCTGTCCAGTCCCAAGTAGAGTTGCCGATGGTCTTGATTTTCTGGTCAACCTTTGGAAGACCAGTAGCTGCATCGACAACCACCTGACCCTTGTCGTTGTAGAGGAAGTCGTGTCCACGGATGGCTCCATAATTCTCTCCTACCTTGGCACCAACAGAAACACCGGACCAGTATGCCTTCGCCAACTCGAAGTAGTCCATGCCATTGGTGAGCGACTTCACCTTGTTGGTATTCTTCGAGAAGTTGACACCCAAGTCCCAAGCGAAGTCCTTGATCTGCAAGGCACGGGCATTGAGGGCAATCTCAATACCCTGATTCTGAATCTCACCGGCATTGATGAGGCGGTAAGCATAGCCAGAGGTGGTGGTTGAAGCCAAGCTCAAAATCTGATCCTTGGAGTTCTGGTTGTAATAGGTGGCATCCAAACCCAAGCGTCCGTTGAAGAACTTCATCTCCAAGCCTACCTCGTAAGAATCTGTCATAGTAGGCTTCAAATCCTTGTTTGGCTGTGTTGAGTTGGCTATCATACCGATGGTATAACCCGAGTAGCTGTACTTGCCCGTGGTATAGTTGAGTGCCAACAGGTATGGATCGGTATCGCTACCTACCTTTGCCCAAGATGCGCGAATCTTACCGTAATTGATAAACTTCTTGTTCTTGATAAACTCGGAGAAAACCAAGCTACCAGATACAGAAGGATATATATATGTATTATTGCCCGAAGGGAGCGTAGAAGACTTATCTCCACGGATGGTTCCCTCCAGATAGTAAGTATGTTTGTAGCCGAGGCTCGCACTGGCATAGAGGGAAGAAATCTGCTTCTTATACATGCTCTCACGAGTATTCTGCTCCTGATAGTTCATGATGTTCTGTATTCCATTCATCTGCTGGTTGAGACCGACGTTGGTAGTGGTCTTGTTGTTCACCTTGAAGATGTTACCACCAGCGGTAGCATTGACATCGAAGTCGCCCCATGAGTTGTTGTAGAGGGCGAGTATCTCGGCGTTGAGTGTGCGGTTGTTGAAGATTTGGTCGGTAAGCTTTCCGGCAGGAGTACCTGGAGTTGTCTTGGCGATGAAGTCCTCGAAGTTCATGCTGTTGATGTCGGTACCGATGGTACCCTGCAACTTGAGGTGGTTGTCGATGTTCCAGATAGCCTTACCCGTAAAACGGAACACGTCCTTGTCGGATGTATTGCTGTTCTTATAGAGATCCCAGTATGGGTTCTTGTTATACTGGTCGTTACCATTCCAGTTGGAATAGTTGCCGTCGGCATCCTCATAGTGCTTCAACCAGGCCTGGTCGTAGGTACCCGCCAGAGTCATGAGGTTCTTACCCACGTTGCTCTGGGAGTCACCAAGGGCAGGACGGTTCTTCACCTTCTCACGAGTATAGTTGGCGGTGAAGTCGAAGTCAACAGGACCTGCGGAGGTATTAACACGGAGGTTGAAGTTGTCACGACTCATATTGGTGTTAGGCAGGATGTCCTTGTTGCGCATATCGGTAACAGAGAAACGCATACCCGTCTTACTGGAATTAACAGAGAGGATGGCAGAGTTTTGGGTGGTGAAACCTGTGCGGAAGAAATCGGAGGCGTTGTTAGGGTGCATCAAGAATGGACGCTCCTCACCATCAAAATACTTGAACATGAAATCATCGGCCTTAGGTCCCCAACTGGTATTGGTACCAGAGGTGCTGGATGCAGGCAGCTCGCCATTGTAACCAGCGCCATATATCTCCTGGATGTCGTCCCACTTAGCCAACTGGGTATCGACAGTGTAAGAACCATTGTACTCCACGGAAATCTTATCCTTCTCCGCCTTCTTGGTCGTAATCAAGATAACACCGTGGGAAGCACGGCTACCATAAAGGGCAGAGGCAGCAGGACCTTTCAATACGGTCATCGTCTCGATATCATCAGGGTTGATGGCAGAGATTCCATCACCCAGATCATAACCGCCACTTTCACCAGCACTGCCAAAGTTTGTATTATCCAAAGGCACACCATCCACCACGTAGAGAGGCTGGTTGTTGCCTGCCATTTCTGTATTACCACGAAGGAGCACGCGGGTAGAACCAGAAGCACCGCCAGCGGTGTTCTGCACAACGAGACCAGCCACCTTGCCTGAAAGAGAGTTGATGACGTTGGTTTCCTTCGCCTTGGTGAGTTCCTCACCCTTCACTTCCTCCAAGCCATAGCCCAGGGCCTTGCGGTCTCGCTTGATACCAAGGGCGGTGACAACTACCTCATTCAAGACCTTACCATCCTCTTGCATCTGTATTTTCATGCCATTAGCAGCTTTCACGGTCATCGTCTTGTAACCGATGTAGCTCACTTCGAGCGTTACTCCAGGCTTGCAATTCAGCGTAAAGTTACCATCCAGATCGGTAACGGCACCGTTGGTTGTACCAGCCACCTTCACGCTTGCACCAATCAAGGTTTCGCCAGTAGCATCCACTACTGTACCCTTGATACCTTGGTTCTGCTGAACGCTCATAGCAGCATTGTTCATCTGGGCAGCGAGGATGGCAGAAGTTGGCATCCACATCAAACCTGCACCGAGCATGCCGAGAAACATGGTTTTCTTTCTCATAATAGATATTTTGTTTTTAGTTTAACATTATTCTTTCCCAAAGATTCCTTCGAGAATCCAAGGAGCATTCACCTTCATACTCTTGAAACGGTCGAAGATGCCATACTTCTCAGAGCCGTTGCCGAAGTGGTTGTTGTCCCAAACGAAAGTAGAGAAGCCTCGTTTGCGAGCCTCTGTAGTCAAGAACTTACAGTAGTAGGTCATGTTTTCATGCACTTTCACTGAGTTTGACTTATAGTGGTCGGTTACTCCCCATTCTCCTATTACGATACCCAGTCCTTTATTACTCCAGGTATTCATTACCTTATCGAAGAAATCCGTCATCGTCTTCTCGTTTTCAGCAGGTATCTTGCCAACATCCTTGTAGGCATCACCCCAGTAATCGTAGGCGCAATCGCCGGCATAGCTCCATGGCTGATAGTAGTGGAATTCCACACTCATATAGTTGTTGCCATTGCCTTCGGCATCCTTCGGAATGATGAATCCTCCATTCTCGATGCCAAACCAAGGGTTGCAAACGTAAGTCTGTAAGATAAGGTGGCGCTTGGCATTGTTGCCACCTGTGGCACGAACCATATCCACGAATATCTGATTGTAAGCATTCTGCACTTCGAGGTTCTCGGCTGTAGGCTTGCTCCAGTTGTCCCTGACGTGAACCTCATTGGTACCGGCGAAAGCCAAGCGGCTGTCATAATTGGCAAACTCAGAGGCGATATTCATCCAGAGGAGCGCAAGCTTTTGGCAGTTTTCATCCTTATATTGATAGGTAGGACGACCTTCGAGCCATTTTTCATGATGTGCATTGATGATAACCTTGAGGTCATTATCCAGACACCAACCCACTACCTCCTTGATACGAGCAATCCAAGCCTTGTCGATGCTCATCGCCTGCGCATTGGTAATGTGGCACTGCCAACGGATTGGAATCCGGATGGCATTGAAACCTGCCTTCTTCACGGCCTGTATCATCTTTTTGGTGACAACGGGATTGCCCCAAGCTGTCTCTGCATGGATGGAACCGTTAGGGTTGCCAATCTGCATCGACTCTCCATCCTGTCCAGGAGCTGAGCACTCGAATTCATTGCCGAGATTCCAACCGACTACATCTTTGTTCCATTGCTTGGCGGTAGGAATCGATTCGCTTGTATCAGGCGTATCCACCACCGAAGGACTAGCACTGCAAGAAAATACAGTAAACATACTTACAAATAGCAAGCAGATTTTCAAAAGGTTCCTTTTCATTATTAAGTTTATTGTTATTTATGCTTAATTGTTTATCTATTGCGAGTTATTGTTTGAACTTAGCTGCAAAAATATAGAAAAGAGGAAAAAACTAGGTTAGAATGCAAACAAAAAAGGTTTCAAATCTAACTTATCGCCAGGTTCGAAACCTTACATTTGTATATAACTAACTGTATATCAGATAGTAGTAACTTTACTTTCTTTACCAATAATTTACACTGTTCATTTTAGTCATACTTACTAGGTGACACCCCGAAATGCTTCTTGAAGATTGTACTAAAGTACTTTACGTTTACAAATCCTGTCTTCACAGAGACATCCAAGACGCTATCGCCTTGCTTCAGATACTGGGCTGCCTGCTCCAAACGGATGAGTCGTATGAAGTCTTGCGGTCCTTGTCCCGTCAGAGTCTTCAACCTGCCATAGAAGAGGGTGCGGCTCATCGCCATCTCCCGACAAAGGCGGTCGATGGTGAAGTCGGTGTCGCTCAGGTTATCGAGGACGAGACGGGTTGCTTTCTCAACGAAAGCTTGGTCCATCGGATCCACTCCCAGTTCTTGTTCATCGGAAGATTTATTCTTTTCATCGGAAGCGGATGGCACGGAAGGTTCGCTTGGCAACAGGCTCTTTTGAGACGATTGCCCAGAGTCTTCTCCTCTGACGATGGCGAGACTTCGCTCCATATAGTATTGACTCAGACGACAACGGTTCTTCAACATGCTCGCTATCTTGCTGGCAAGAATGGCAGAGTCGAATGGCTTCGCAATGTAATCGTCTGCTCCAAGATATAGACCTTCTATCATGAAGTCGCGCCCTGCCTTCGCTGTTAGGAGGATGACAGGCAGCCAACTGGTCTCCTTGTTTTCCTTGATGCTACGGCAGAGTTCGTCGCCCTGCATACCCGGCATCATCACATCCGATACTACGATGTCACACTCACCATTCTCTGACAGATACTTCAAGGCAGCCTCACCACTCTCCACATCCACCACATGGTATTGGTCGGCGAAAGCCATACGGATGTATTGACGGAGGTCTTCGTTATCATCGACAAAAAGGAGCGTGTCCTTAAGTGATTCTTCTGATTTTATTTTTTCATCAGTAGACATAGAGTTATCGGAAGTTTCTGGCAAACTTGATGGCTTGAAAGAAACGGAAACATCAACATATCCGTTATCAGGCAATACAACCAAGAAAGCAGATCCCTTCCCTTCCTCGCTCTCGAACGTTAACTTTCCTCCCAGTTTCTGCACGAGCTGGCGAGTGAGCATCAAGCCCAAGCCACTGCCCATCTCCTGAGAGTTGACAGCATTGGAGGCACGAAAGAAACTCTGGAAGATATGCTTGGCCTCGGTTTTCGGGATACCAATGCCGGTATCGCTTACCTGGATGCTGACTTGCTTACCAACCTCATCAATCGAAGCTGAGATGGTGATGGTTCCACCCACCTTCGTATATTTTATAGCATTGGAGAGCAGATTCTCGAATATCAGATCCATCATAGAAAGATCGGTAGAGAAGGTATGCTGTCCACAGGTTGCCAACCGAAGATTGAGATGTTTCTCCTGGGCAGACATCTGGAACTTATCCACCTGCTGACGCAAGAGAACAGACAGCTCCACTTTCTGCATGTGGACTTGTGTCCTCACTACGGCTATTTTCTGGAAATCAAGCAACTCGGAGACCATCCTCAGAAGCTTGTCGCCATTACACAGTGCCATCTCCAAGAACTTTCGGCTCTTATCGCCCAGTGTAGTATCTTTCGCCAAGTCGGCAAGAGGAGCCAGCACAAGACTCAAAGGGGTACGGATATTATGGGCGGTATTCACAAAGAAGTTGATCTTATCATCGTAGTACTTGCGATGCAAACGCTCTCTGTAGTAATCCCATCCGAAATAGACTATAACACCTAAGATACAGAGATAGGCAATCCATGCCCACCAAGAGTTCCACCATGGTTGAGCGATATGAATGCGCAAGGTGGATTCTCCCAATATGCGTCCGTTACTCCTACCTATTGCCTTGACATGCAGGGTGTAACTGCCAGGAGGCAAATTGGCGAAACGAGCCTGCTGGTAGGCAGAAGGCACACTCCACTGATGGTCATACCCCGCCAGGTAATACTGATATTGGATGTCGTGCTGATACGGATAGTTGATGCTCTCGAAATGTACGATGAGGGTTTTCTCATCATGAGAGAAACTCATCTTTCCTTCTTGCAACATCTCGAAGAGTTCTGCATGCCAATCTTCCAGTTGGTCAGCCTCATCGAAAGTCTTTCCTTCCACCTCAACACCCGTGATATGAAGAGGAGCCTTGTAGTTCAATCCCCTGGCAAACTTGGATGCTAAGACCACAGCTCCTTCACTGCTTCCGAATATCATTCGCCCGTCTTGCGTTCGGACCACAGCCATACGCTTGTACTCCCGCTCCAATCCCTTGAAGAAGTTGAGATTGGTCACCTTTCCATGATCGATGAAAGCCAGTCCCTTGTCGGTACTCATCCACACCTTGCCAATGGGAGTCTTGACCAAGGCATAGACGGTGTTGGAAGGCAAAGACTGCGAGATGGTATAGTTCTTAACCTGGTGCTTCTGCCAATCGTAGAGGTACAAGCCTCCTCCATCGGTGGCTATCCAGATATGCCGTGCATCCTGAAAATCCATCGCATTGACAAAGAAATTATAATCGACTGACGGAAATTCCGACGGATAGAAGAATCGACTGACACGAAGGCTTCTCTTGTCGATACGATAACATCCATGGGTCGTTCCCACCGCAATAATCTTCTTATCAGGAGACTCCACGATACTCTGAACTTCATTGATTGGCAAGTAGTTAACGGAGTTATCCACATTTCCATTCTTTTCTAATGATGATGGGATATGTACCAAGTCTCCATCCAAACAACCTATCCACAAGCCTCCTTCGCTATCCTTGAAAATGCTATACACATAGTCGGTCTTTAACTTGCCATTCGACACAGAGTAAGCCCGACTACTGCTTCCATCGGCATGAACCTGAAAGATGCCATCACCATAGGTTCCCACCAAGACCTTGCCATCGGCAGTCTGACAAAGGGTAAGCGCCACCTTATTATATAGGGAATGATGCCACAGATGGGTTTGCTCGTCATAGATGCTCACCCCCTTGTCGGTAGCATACCATATTTTGCTATTGCGACCCTGTGCATCCACGCTCTGCATAACATCGTTCACACCATTATTGATAAGCGACTGGCTGTTGAGATTCTCATGGCGCACAAACTCCAAGGTATGCTCCATAGGAATAGCCATATCCACACCTCCTGAATAGGAGCCCATCCAAAGGTCGCCAAGATGGTCCTTGCAAAGGGTATAGACGCCATTGCCATGCAATACATTTTCCGGTCTACCATCCGTATTCAAAAGTAGATTCGTCTTACAAGTCTTCTTGTCGTAGGCATAGACACCTGCTCCATCCACCGCCATCAAGATGGTGGCTGCATCGTAGGGGATAATGGAACGAACAGGGATGAGCGGAATATCTGATAAGGATGAGAATTGCGTGAGAGAAGACAATGGCTTCCATGTTCTGTCATCGAGCAAGAGAATGCCACGATGGAAAGTTCCCAACCATATCTGATGAGCCTTCACGTCGTGATAAGACGAAAGCACGGAATACCCTCGCAAGAGCAATCGAGGCTGGGCTGCATTTTGTGAATAGGCGAAGACTCCCGAAGGAGAACCTATCAATAATTTTTTGCCGAAGAATCGGATATGATTGACATATGTGTTCTTCAGAATGTATTTTCCTTTGTTCGGCGAACTATACGCTGTTTTGTCTTTGCTACCAGCAATAGATAGAGGAGCCATCATATACACGCCCCTATCTAACGCCATCCAAAAGCATCCCTTGTTATCAACCAACAAGTCATTGAGCACCACACTTCCTCCAAGTACATTCATCAGATTGACCTGGAGTTGGAATGTGTCTTTCACCTTATTATATATATAGATCTTTCCTTTATTATCATAGGCATAGATATGCTGTTGGCTATCCTTAGTCAACTTGATGTTTCTACCACTGGCATCACTAAACTGCATATCCGTAGCCAAGGTATAGTTCCGTACCTGTTGACCATTGTACCTGTCAACGCCTCGCTTGGTACTGATCCACATAGCACCATCCTCAGCCTCAACTATCGAATACACACGGGCACTGGAGAGCCCATTGTCCGTATTGAGATTCGACAACATCAGCATATTGCGGGTCAAATGTTCCTGAGCATGGAGCTGCGAACACAGCACCATGCACAAGAGCCACAGGAAATCAACCTGTAATCTTAGAAAATATGATAAGCCTTTATTTTTCATTTATCGGTCCAATGTATTAATTTCTTCCAGTCCCTTGGTTTGCTTCTTCGGCGTTATGCCGAGTCCCTTCAAGCTCTCCGCCCTGCGCATCACGTTACCGCTTCCATCGTAAAGCTGCTACCTTGTCTTATCGAAGGTCCTGGAAAGACGGGTTATCAGATCGTCGATGCCCAGGGAGAAGCCGATGGCAAGCCCTATAACGATTCCTATTACTTTTTTATATTGAAGTTGTCTTGACTTTTTATTTTGTTAAAATTGAGAGGATTTCTTATCTTTGTATTAGCAAACCAAGCCTCAAAATCCTCTCATGTACAAAGTACTATACAAAGATACAATAAAAATGAAATTCTACCTCATTTATCAGTTGCAAAACGTGGATATATTTGCCAAAGTAGACTGTAAGAGGTAACTCCATACATTCTTTATAAGCTTAAGACTGGTTGTCAATAGTATATGCTTCCAGTTTTATCGTTCTTCACAGCACAGGTTCTTCATTGCAAAACCGTATACGGACATTTTCGCATGCACTTTTGTTTGACAACGTACAGTTTTTGGGTGAGGAGTTCTCGGAACGCTTCTTCTTTTACTCCTTGATGAAAAGATGTTTTGGTTTGAATTATGTGAATTATAGTGGAGAAGAACTGGAAAAGACTCTAGGGAAGGGAATGCCAGATTATTATCTGAGATATCGAAATAGGGTATTCGTATTTGGATGTAAGGATGTTCAGATGGCTGCAAAAATGAAATTAAGTGGTGATTATGAGACGATAAAAAACAATTTTTGAGAAGTATGTCACAAATTCCAAGGGGCATGCGAAAGGGGGTGTCAGTTGGCAAATATGATTGGTAAAAAGATGGTTCTTCCGTTAAATGCGTAGACGCCTATCATGCAGTGCATATAGTCTTAATTTGAAGTTTTCTTCATTTCAGAACCCATATATCTGTCTTTTCAAAACCTTTATTTTGTTGTTAATTCCTTCTATTGTTCCGTATGTTATATAATGGTCATACCATGCTAATATGTATGTCTTGTATGCTCTAATAGTTGACGCCATTTTCATTAATGGCTGTATTTTGGATTCTATAGCTTGCTTTACCCATTCATCCAACACAGCTTTAGCCTTTTGCTTACTACACTAATTCCATATTTCCTTAAGATCTTCTTTGAGATAATAGGCAATCATTAACGGACGGTTTAGTCTTAGGGCATTCTCCAGTCTATTTCTGTGTTCATGATCAAAGATATCATTTCCATTTCTGAGCAACAACCAACGTGTTCCTTTGATTACTTTACGCTTGTTGACGTCCTTTTCCACATGCCATAACTGTCTTCTTAGCAAGTCCAGCTTTTCGTTCATAAGCTTGGTTACATGAAAGTGGTCTACTACAAGTGCTGCATTGGGAAGATGCTCACTTACAGCTCTTGTATATGCTGCAGAAAGGTCTGTACATACTGCTTGTATATGCTCTTTGTCTTTGCCGAGCCGTTCCCAGAAACCATCAAGAGCATTCTTCCCATTACCATCACCGACATAAACAATATGACCATTATCCAAATCTACAACTATTGTCTTGTATACATGCCCCTTATGAGTGGCAAACTCATCAATGGAAATACGCCTTAATGTGGAAAGATCTGGGTTGGAGTAATTCGACTGCAGATACTCCATCTGTATATTACGCACTACATCCCAAGATACCTGAAGAAACCATGATATGTCCTGGATTGTAGCAAAGCCAGACAGCCCAAGCACCATATTTGCAAAGGCTTTTGTGTGGCGACGTTTCCCTTTCGCAAAGTCGATGTTTTCTTGTTTGATACAGCCGCAGTCCTGACATTGAACACGATGTACACGCATGTCTATATAGGTCTTGCTCAGACCTATAGGAACACTTACAAAGCGACGAATATGACTGCCGTTACGATTAATATTATGACTTCCACATACAGGACAACAAAGTTTTTCCTTTGGAGTTCTAAAACTAAGTTATTACCTTCGTAGCGCAGATTCTGACAATCTTGTTGGGAGATGCCTAAGGCGTTTTGCATTATGCTGGTATTCATGTTCTTGGAGTTTGGTCACTACAAAGATACATAATTCCAGCTTTTTATATATAACTAATCAGAGATATCTATCCATTTAACGAAAGAACCTATTTTCAGTCTGATGGCAAGGGCTTGCTAAGAAATGATAACGGCACAGTCTTCAAGCCAAACGACCGCTATCCGCTGACAAAGGACGTGTTTCGCTTGTACTATACCTCGCTGTCATCTGACCGCCAGACGATTGATGTATATGTGGAGGATAGTTTTGGTAAGGTGCAGCAGCTGACCTTTAGTTTCAACAACGAGCGAGAAGAGAGCAAGGATAAGCCTGCATCTTCTCGCCACTAAGACCATAATGGATGCGAACGATAAATTCTTTCATTTTACTTTGTGTCTTCTGCCTGTTCTGCCAGCCGACCCTTGCCCAGTGCAGGGTGCGGCTGGCAGACTTGCCACCTTTTGAGCGTGCAGTAGTTGTTGTAAAATACTTTGAGGGACTGCACGGCTGGAAGAATTATCCGTATGTTGGATATGGGCATCAGCTACAACCAGGAGAGCATTTTACGGCGGATATGACAGAGCGGCAGGCGGACTCTCTGCTCCGTGCAGACCTTTGGAAATGCTTTGAACACTTCAAAGGGTATAGGAAAGATGCGTTACTGCTGACCTTGCTTGCCTACAATGTGGGCGCAGGGCGACTGCTTGGATATGGCAAGCATCCCAAAAGTAGGCTGCTACGAAAGATAGAGGCAGGAGATAGGAACTTTTATTGGGAGTATGTTTCGTTTTGCCGATACAAGGGAAAAGTTTTGAGTGGATTGGTTAAACGGAGACAGGTAGAATATGCCCTATTTTTCAATCTTTAAGATTGATGTTGAAAAAGAAGGGAAAATGGACACTTTTTCATAAAAAAACCTATACCTTTGCAAGAAAACCTCATGGAAAGAATATTACCCTATGAAATTAGCTACAAATGCTTAGAAAAATGGAGATTTGTTGAAAATGGATTTTTATGGAGTCTTCTTCTATGTCCTTTTTTAACAGTACTATTACAAGAACAATATAATGAGTTTGTTGTAAGATGTATAAACATATTATCAATAATCAATTATATATCTATAATAGGATACGCACTGCTTTATATAATTGTAGAGATTTTAATGCAGCCAATGACTGCAAGCAGTAGAAGAAAAGGGTTTATTGATAATTCTTTAGGAACTAAGTTTTTAGATCAGCCAGTTACTAATTACTATGATAATGATTCCATTAAAGTTGGAACATATAAAATGTTAGTAAACTGTTTTGAAAATTGTTTTTTCACTTTTAGCCTAGTTAAGGCTACACTATCAATAAAAATTTCTAAAAACGTAATAATCGCATTGATTCTTATTTTCTTTACATATTATGGAATCAAGAATTTAGATGTGACAATACCTATATTACAACTTTTTCTTTCATTCTTCTTTTTAATGGACTTAGCATATCATGTTATCTTTTATTTTAAACTACGCTCACTATTTGAAAGATTTAAATCTATTTTTTCAAAAAAGTTATCCAAAAAGGAAACACTTGAGCAAGCATTCTATATGGTTCTTGAGTATGAATCAGCTTTAGCCTATAATAAATCATCTATCAGTAACTCAAAGTATAAGGAGATGAACGAAAAATTGACAAATAATTGGGCAGAAATAAAAAGAAATTACAACATTTCATAATGAAATATACTGTAGAAAACGTCTTGCAAGGCCATCCTGATAAGATTTGTGATCAAATAAGCGATGCGTTATTAGATGAATGCCTTAAATTAAACAAATATGCTCACACTGCAATAGAATGCCTTGGTACTGGTCATAATGTTGTTGTAGGTGGAGAGATTGACGGAATTGAAGATTTAGAATTAGATGTAGTGAAAATTGTAAATGATCTGTATCACTCTATTGGATATGAAGAATTCCTTTCCGTTCAAAATTTATTAAGATGCCAATCAAGTCAACTTAAAATGGGCCTCATTAAAGATGGTGCTGGTGACCAAGGTATTATGTATGGATATGCTGTCAATAATAAATATAACTATTTACCTTATGGTGTATATTTATCAAGTTTAATAGCAAAAGAAATTGATAAGTATAGACATAATTCCAACTATCTATTACCTGATGGAAAAATTCAAATAATAGTAAATGATAATAGGCTAGAAAAATTATCAGTTAATATTCAACATAAGGGTAAAGTCGATAAATGTTTTATGGAAAATGATATTGTGGACAATGTTTTGAGTAAATTTATTGACCCATCTGAAACAGAAATTAATATAAATCAAAACTCAAATTTTCTACAAGGTGGCTTTTTGAATGATACTGGACTAACTGGACGAAAAATCATAGTCGATACTTATGGAGGAATAGCTCCTCATGGCGGAGGAGCCTTTTCTGGCAAAGACCCAACTAAGATGGATCGAACAGCTGCATATATGGCACGTTTTGTTGCCAAAAACATTGTTGCTAACGGATTTGCAAATGAATGTACAATTTCAGTAGCGTACGCTTTTGGTGAAGGAAGGCCAATTATGTTGCAAGTTGTAACTGAGAAAAGAGATAATCATAAAATGCTGACTCAGCTAATAAATGAGAGATTTGACTTTAGACCAGAAGCTATAATAGAGCGTTTAGGATTAAGACAGTTTTCATTTTTACCTACATCTCGTTATGGTCACTTTTCAAATTCTGATTATCCATGGGAACAAGTCTATACATTATAGAAAACATCTATAATCCTGCGACTTTCTTTTGCTTCTTTTCTTTGGTCGACTGCTTGTTCTAAGAAAAAGAAAAGAAGCCACGCAAACCGAAAATTTGCGTGGCTTTTGGTTTTATTTAGAAGGATATTTTTGCACTTTCGTTATTCTGTCTATTCGTTTGTTGGGATGTCTGTCAAACGCCCAATTCACCACCTCATCGGGCAAGGTACTGTGAATGCTTCCACCTATGACTAGCCCACAATTTTGCAGGATTTTTTCCCGTGCGTCTTCCTTGCTCTCTGCAACCACATCAAATACTCCATCGAAGATGTATTGCGTCCGAACTCTGTAAACTTTCTTCTTCATAATCTTAAAATTCAACCTTTAATAATCTGTATTCCTTTGGCTCTCCATTGGACAGTCTGCGGTGTTTGAGCCAAAAGTGATGTGCGCCATAACCGTATGCAAAGAACTTGTCAAGTTCTGTTTCTTTGGCTATTTTGTTGATAGCCGACCTTAACTCTTCTTTGTTGTCGGATAGGGTTATTGCGTTGATAACCCTAATGAGAATATGCGGTATCTCATCTGCATAGTTATAGATGATGTTTTCTATCTCTGTTTTCATATCTCTGATAATTTAATGGCTCATACTTTATGCTGTTGCTTTCATTCTTCGGCTTATAAGACCTCGATTAGCATTCACAAGGTTTACTATCTGCTCATGGTATTCTGTGTTCTTGTTGCATACCCCACGACTTTGTACCACTTCCAAAGTTTGTAATGATACTTCAATGGTTTCTATTCGCTTGTCTTCAATGGTAGCCGAGAGGATAAGGGAGCCCTCCTTGAGGTAATAGGCGTTGGAAAATACGCAATGGTGCATTGATACACCTTCTTCCAAATGTTCTTGCACGCTCTCCAATACGTGGACTTGGATAGTGCCGTCCGTGAAACAGATACCGAAAAATTTGGATTTTAGTTCCTTGAAACGTTTTTCGTCTTCCATTGCCTTCTTTTGCTTCTGTCTTATCTCCACC
>NZ_AJIN01000028.1:0-25331 GCF_000257925.1 Prevotella sp. oral taxon 306 str. F0472 | reverse complement strand
AAACAAAAGCAGGACGAAAACAAGCAGAAGAAGTCCCGTGGACGTAAGATGTAATCCTTAATTCTATTATCGACTATGACAACTTGTATTATTGCCGAGAAACCCTCGGTAGCCAGAGATATTGCCCGCATAGTAGGAGCAACGAGCAAGCAAGACGGATATATGGAAGGCTGCGGCTATGTCGTTACTTGGGCAATGGGACACCTCATCGCCCTTGCCATGCCCGAAGCCTACGGTTTTTCTGCCTATAAAGCTGAAGACCTGCCCATTCGTCCCAATCCATTTCAGTTAGTGGTACGACAGGTACGTAAGGATAAGGAGTATATATCCGATCCAGCAGCACTAAAACAGCTCAAGGTGATACGCTCCTGCTTTGACAAGGCTGACCGTATCATCGTTGCCACCGATGCAGGTCGGGAGGGTGAGCTTATCTTCCGCTATATCTACCAACATCTTGGTTGTAGAAAGCCTTTCGACCGTCTTTGGATAAGTTCACTTACCGATAAGGCTATTCGTGAGGGACTTTCCAATCTTAAACCCGGGAGCCATTACGACAATCTCTATTATTCTGCCAAGGCAAGAAGCGAAGCTGACTGGCTCGTGGGTATCAATGCCAGCCGTGCCCTGTCCATTGCCGCAAAGCGGCTATTCTTTGGGACGGGTACAGACCCCAACCTTGCTATGGTCTGCGTCGGTACATAGAGAACCGTGATTTTTCTTCCGTGCCTTATTGGAAACTCTCCGCTCTCATGGAGAAAGAGGGCGTGTCGTAAAGCCATTGGCATTACAGACTATGAGAGTGAAGCATCGGCACAGACTGCTCTCGCTGCACTTCGCAGTCAGAGCCAGCTTAAAGCAGAGTCAGTCGCAAGAAAGGTAACGCATACCGCGCCACCACTCTTGTACGACCTTACTGCCTTGCAGAAGGATACCAACAGACGCCACGGCTTTTCTGCAGACAAAACCCTCTCGATAGCCCAGAGTCTCTATGAGAAGAAAATCACGACCTATCCCCGCACTGGCAGCCGATACATCAGCGAGGATGTCTTCGAGGAAGTCCCCGCCCTGCTGCGCAAGATAGGCAAGACACTATCAAATCCGCTTAACCGCCATTCTGTGGACAATACCAAAGTTACCGACCACCACGCCATTATCCCGACAGGTGAAACGCCATCTGGATTGTCGACAGATGAAATAACTATCTATCAAATGGTAGTTAATCGCTTCATAGAAGCCTTTTCTCCCGATTCCGAGGAAGAGCGTATGCAGGTGCGGTTTACTGACGGTACCAACACCTTTACTTGGAAAGCATGCCGACAAATCTCTTTAGGTTGGAAAGCCGTACAGAAAGGTAAAGAAGCGGAAGCAGATAAGAAAGAAGATGGTGATGAACATATTTTGTCTTCATTGCCGAACTTAACAGAAGGTGAAGTCCTATCACTTGTCAATGCGGACATCACCGAGCATAAGACCAAACCTAAACCTCTCTACACAGAAGCGACACTGCTTTCTGCTATGGAGAACGCAGGCAAGGATGTGAAGGAAGACGATAAGCGCAAGGTAATGGCAGAGTGTGGTATTGGAACACCAGCCACCCGTGCCAACATCATCGAAACGTTGATTCTCCGTGATTATATCCGAAGGGACAAGAAATCCATCATACCTACCGAGAAAGGCTTAGCTGTCTATGAGATTGTCAAGACAAGAAAATTGCCAATGCGGAAATGACAGGCAGTTGGGAACTTGCCTTGCCGCTATTGAAGCAGGAAAGATGCCATCTGATAAGTTTGCACAGGGCATTAATTCATACGTGGGGACTATTTGCGAGGAACTCCTCTCGCTTTCTTCAGAGCAGAAGTCCTATCCTGTATACCGCTGTCCAAAGTGCGGACAGCAGAGTGTTGGCATCTATGCCAAGGTAGCCAAGTGCAGACATGAAACCTGTGGTTTCCATGTGTTTCGTGAAGTCTGCGGCATACTTCTCTCTGAAGATAACATCCGTGACTTGATAAGCTCTGGTCGTACGCCTATCCTTAAAGGGCTGACCAGCAAGGCTGGCAAGAAGTTCAACGCCCGTCTGGTTTTGAAGGACGATTATACCACCACCTTTGAGTTTGAACAAAACAAGAAACGGAAATAGCATATTACTTCATTTCTGATACTAAAGTCTGACATTACGGTCAAGCTTAGGTGTCAGAGTGATTATTCCCATAATAGAATACGTTATACCTTATGGCATACAATAAGAAAGAAGTCCTGCAGGCCAACACGGAGGCTATCCGTGTCGTGCTGCGTTTGGAAAAAGAACGCCGCGAAGCCACCGAAGCAGAGAAAAGTATCTTACGAAACTATCAGGGATTCGGTGGCTTGAAATGTGTACTCAACCGTACGGATAACCCCGATGATATACGCTATTGGAGCAAGTCTGAACAGAATCTCTTTGAACCTACCCAGCAGCTCAAACAGATGATTTATCGTGAAACCTTAGATGCTAACACCGCCAAGCGGTATTGGGAGAGCATCAAAGCAAGCGTACTGACCTCCTTCTACACCGATACGCTCATCGTTTCTACTATCTCAGACACATTTGCCGCTACAAACCTGCAGATAAGACGATGTTTAGTCCCATCCATGGGCATGGATGCACACATTTGAAGTTAAAAAGAAAAAGGCTGCCCCAGCAATCAACTTTGCCCGAGCAACCAATTCTTTTACACACACAAGGTTTGTGATTCTTTCACAACAACCGTTAAGCACCCTTTACGTTTCTGGGACAGGTTCAGGCTCTGGTCCTGGTTTCTTTTTCCCGATACCGCCCTCTTCTTTCTTCTTAGTCTCCTTCTTCGTCACCTGCTCATAAGCAACATCGGTCAGCGTGAAATACTTGGTTGATGCCACCAGACGCACCACAGGCTTTTCGATATGCACCTGCGCACGGAAAGGCGTGCCCACTTCAACGGCTTTACTCTTGAACGATGGCTTCAGCGTACCGAGGTCACCAAAGTCCACGATGTCGCCATTAGCCACAATGTCGCGAGCCGTTTCAGTAGCAAGATTAAGAACTGCCGCCACTTCCTGTGGATTGAAAGTAGTAGACTTAGCCACCCGTTCGCAGAAGTTGCGGAAATCCACACGGTGTCGTCCCGTAGGTTGGGCAATCTGTACGGTTTTCTCACCCACCTTGCCCACATTGAGCTTGCGCTCAGTCAGAATAAATTGTAAAGGCTTGTTTGCCATAGTATACACAAAGTTGGTCTGCATTGTTAGCCTTGCGTGAGTCGAGACCATAAGACCCACAAAGGTGGCTGTCATGGGCAACCAACAGCAAAGATAGTAATAAAATTTTATCAAACCAAGAACTAACAGAAAAAAGCTCCTAAGCTTTTTAGAAAAAGGTTAGGAGCTTTTTGAAGAAAGCTTAAGAGCTTTTTGCCGAAAGCTTAGGAGCTTTTTGAATATTACTTAGTAGCTTTCTGCAACTCGACTAACACCTCCCTCCAGATTGATTGCAAATGATTTCTTCTTATATTAACAATTTACATCTCTATTCGCTTGATATTTAAATAAATAATCTTAAATTTGCGTTGTTTATTTTCGGAAACATAAAACGAATCCTATATTTTATCAAAATAACATTCCTATGTATATGACAACTATTTATGCTATTATTAGAGATCCAGAGACTCACAACCTACGTTTGATACAAGAGCCTGTAAATCAAGACATCGACGTAACAGATTATCAACTCTCTCAAAGATTTGATTATGCAATATCGTTATTTGATTCATATTGCAGTGAATATCCACGTATTTCTGTAGAGGATGTTTGGATAACAAGAAAGGGTAGACAAAATGCATACGCAATGCAATGTACTATAAACCAAATAAAAGAAAAGTATAATGTAATTGCATTTTCACATAGATATGGAGGCTTTACTCATTTTGACTGGAATTTTGGAGACAATGTAACTTTTCATATTTATTCTAATTTTGGTTATGGAAGAAACAGTGATTTTAATTCAACATTCAAATATAAAGATATTGTACTTGCACCTTATTCTTACTATGTAAAATATCGATACTCTACTTATGCATCTGTAGTAAGTTGTACAAATGCATACGAACTTGAATATGATCAATGGAGTCTCGTAATGAAAGACTGTCTCGATTTCTATAATGCGGTTGTTCATGGAAAAGATAATTATATTTTTGATTGGCTAAACAATCAATTATCACAAATGATTTCAGGTCTTGAGAGTTTTTTAGACATATCCAGTTATAATTTTGGAGAAATGCTTTTAAATAATCGGGTAAGTAGCTATGCAAACGTATCTGGAGATGACTTTTGGAAGGTAAAATCTGAAAAGATTTGTAATTCTCTCCAGTTTATAGAGAATATTAAAATATTGCCCGTTCAAGTAGATTCAAAGGGATATATTCGGCGATTAGAAAGGTTATGTAGTTCCTTCAAACCTAAACTCGAAGCTAAAATTACTGCAACAAGCACACAAATAGACGAAATACAACAAGATTTGGAGTTATTGAAGTCCAATAAAGATTATGAATTGTATTCCAAACTTAAAGATAAATATTACTACTCAAAAGGTTGGTATAAAAATAACTTTAGAATGTGCTGGTTTTTATTACATTTTTTGAAGCGATTTGATCCTAATTATAAAATAGATGAAATCAGAAATCATTTTATACCACTGAAAGAGCATATTACAAAAATAGATGAAACATCAGCTCATCTTTCAAGTTTAAAGTATTTTCATACATCTTTATGTGGCAATCTGTCGACAATGAATGGCTACTTAGACGCTTTAGGAAAAGAATAGATAATTTGCTGTCAGATTAGCATAAGGGTGAGAAGATACGGCAGGGCTTTGTCGATTGGCTCGGACGTACACCAGACACGTTCAAGCAACAACTCTCTGACCGTTATAATCGTCTTTTCAACTGTTTTGTGCGACCCAACTTTGACGGTACGCACCAAACTTTCCCCGACCTTGACCTCAGACGGCTTGGTATTGCCGACCTTTACAAGAGTCAGAAGGATGCCGTGTGGATGCTCAAAACCAACGGTGGCGGCATCTGTGATCACGAGGTGGGAGCGGGTAAGACACTCATCATGTGTACGGCTGCCTACGAGATGAAACGCTTGGGACTGGCAAACAAGCCGATGATTATCGGGCTGAAAGCAAATGTATTCGACATTGCCGATACTTTTAGGAAAGCTTATCCTAATGCTAAGGTACTCTATCCAGGTAAGAACGATTTTAATAAGCAGAACCGCCAACGTATCTTCAACGACATCAAGAACAACGACTGGGACTGTATTATCTTGACACACGAACAGTTCGGCATGATACCGCAGGCCTTGGAGATACAGGAAGCGATTATGCAAAAGGAACTGGACTCCGTAGAAGAGAATCTCGAAGTGTTGCGACAACAAGGAAGAGACATCTCCCGTGGGATGCTCAAAGGACTGGAAAAACGCAAACAGACGCTTGAAGCTAAGTTACAGAACATACAGGACAGCATCGCAGAAAGAAAAGACGATGCCGTAGATTTCAAGATGATGGGTATCGACCACCTCTTTGTAGATGAATCGCACCAATTCAAGAACCTGATGTTCAATACCCGCCACGACCGTGTGTCGGGTTTGGGCAATCCCGATGGCTCACAACGTGCCTTAAACATGCTCTTTGCTATTCGTACCATACAAGAACGGTCCGGCAAGGATTTGGGAGCCACTTTCCTTTCAGGAACGACCATTTCAAATAGCCTGACGGAACTGTATCTTCTGTTCAAGTATCTTCGTCCGCAGGCTTTGGAGAGGCAAGGTATCAACAGCTTTGACGCTTGGGCAGCGGTTTTTGCCAAGAAATCTACCGACTACGAGTTCTCCATCACGAACGACATCATTCAGAAAGAGCGGTTTAGGACGTTCATAAAAGTGCCCGAACTGGCTGCTTTCTATGCGGAAGTATGGGAGTAGAAAGCAGAATATGGCATAAAATTCATATCTGACTGAAATACAGCGGATATTGCTTGTTTCTTCTTAGGGTTGCATCATAGGAAACAGGCAGAAAAGGGAGCGAAAAGGAGGGAGTTCAGTTACCAAATCGTTCGAAAAACGATGAAAGGAAAAGGACGGCTGAAAGTGGTAACTAAAACGGAGTTTTCTCTTTCATTATCAATGTTTTGCATCGTTCAAAGTTCCTCAAAGAAGTGTAATTTTGCAAGTAAAAAACAATGGAAAAAGAAAAATTCAAGCTGCTTTTCTACCTCAAGAGAGGTACGCAGGACAAAAACGGAAAAAGTCCCATCATGGGACGCATCAGCGCAGGAAGCTCTATGGTACAATTTAGTTGCAAATGCTCGTGTACTCCTCGTTTGTGGGACAGTCGCAAGAACCGACTGCTGGGCAAGAGTGCCGAAGCCGTATCGGTAAACAAGGAACTTGACCGCCTTCAGGTGAGTATTCACAAGGTTTATGAGTCTCTTTCGGGAAAATCCGATGCTCGCGTCACGGCAGAGCGAGTAAGGGAATTGGTGTTCGGGTTGAACAGCGAGTCGCAAGGACTGCTTTATCATACGGGCGAGTATATCAACCGCTTCCGTGAGCGTGTGGGCATAGACCGCAGCGAACGCAGACTAAAATGCCTGTTGCTCTTCCGCAAGCATCTGGCAAACTTCGTCAGGTACCGCTACCATGTGGAGGATATTCCCGTACAGAAAGTGGACACAGCCCTCATCAAAGACTTGGAGGACTACTTCGCCAAAGAAAAGGGCTTCAAGCTCAATACCTCGGCTGGTTATCTCTCCATGCTGGCTTCCTTGCTCAAAGACCTGCATAAACGGCATATCATTGACACCTATCCCTTCATCAACCATTCCATTCGTTGGGAAGTGGGCACTCCACGTTACATCACGAGGGAGGAGGTAAGCCGTATCGCAGCCTTGGGAGAAGACGAACTGCAAGGCTATGAAAAAGTGTCGAGGGACATGTTCCTTTTCTCCTGCCTGACGGGACTTTCCTATACCGACGTGTATCACTTGACGGAGCAGCACATCTTTCACGAAGCGGGAATGACTTGGATACGCAAGCCGAGAATAAAGACGGGCAACGTGTGCCACATCCCCCTACTTCCCGAAGCCGCTGCCATTATCAAGCGTTATCGGGGTATTCACACGAGGGCTTTCCGACACGAACCGCCCAAGGGGTATCTGCTGCCCATACCCGGATGCGACACGGTAAACATACACCTCAAAAAGATAGCACGGCTTTGCGGTATTCAGAAAACGCTGACCTATCACATGGCACGGCATACCTTTGCATCGCAGATGACACTGTCGGAAGGCGTGTCCATTGAGAGCGTTTCCAAAATGCTCGGACACAGTCAAATCAAAACCACGCAAGTGTATGCGGAGACTTCTCCCGAGCGTGTCTTTCTGGACATAGAGAAAATACTTCCACAACTCGCACATTATCAACTGACCAACTAAAACCGCGGAACAATGAAAAGTACATTTGCCATACTATTCTACATAGATAGAAGCAAGACCAATGAAGACGGACTATGCGTAATCCGTTGCCGTATCACCTGTAACGGAACGTCCTCATCGTTTTCCACGCAGTTGCAAACTTCCCCCGACGAGTGGCTTGCCCGAAAAGGGTGCATCAAGGCGACAACAGGTAATTCAAGCGGCATCAATCTGCAACTGAACTCAATAGAAGAGTGCTTGCATTCACTCTATGAACGTACATTAAGGGAAGAAAACTATATCACGGCGGAATACCTCAAGGAGCGTTATATGCAGCAAAGTCGCCCCATGCCAACACTTACGGAGCTATATCAATCCGTTTGTGAATACAAGGAGGAATTGCAGGGCAGAACCTTAAGCAAGGCAACCGTCAGGGCTTTTAAGGACAGCTACAAGAGTTTTGTTCATTTCCTGCAAGTAAGGGGCAGGGCAGACTGTATGCCCACAGAGGTGGACAAGACTTTGCTTGAGGACTATCGCCTTTATATGCTTCGGGACTTGGGAAACAAGGAAAGCTGTGTCGGCAACCGCCTACGCCACTTGCATCAGGTCATTCGCAAGGCATTGCAGGAGCGATACGTTCGTGAAGACCCTTTTGAACTCATAGACATAGAAACGCCTACCTACGAGCGCAATGCACTTACGGCGGACGACCTGCAAAAACTCTTGGCTTACCGTCCGCACCGCTCGACAGACAACCATTGCAGACTTATTTTCCTCTTGGGATGTTTTACGGGGCTGGCATTTTCCGATTTGAAGAAACTCAGAATGGATGATGTCTATAAGCTCGGTGATGGACGCAGATATATCTCCCTCTGCCGAACAAAGACACAGAACAGAAGTATTGTCCCGTTGCTGCCCGTTGCCGAGAAAATACTCGCCATTGTGAGCCACGGACGAAGGGAGGGGCTTTTCTTTCGAGAGTTTCCCAGCAACAGTAATTTCAATAGAACTATTCAGGAGATTTGTATTAAGGCGGGACTGTCACCGCATACCCAAGCGACCTCGCACACCGCACGGCATACCTTTGCCACGACCATCTGTCTGGAGAACGGACTTCCGATAGAGACGGTGAGCAAGATGCTGGGGCATCGCTTTATCTCCACGACCGAGATTTATGCACGGGTGACCAAGAGCAAGATTGCCAAGGAAATGCAACCCCTGATGGGTAGTGAGCATACAAGGGTACTGCGTAAAGCCTTACGGCTGTGTCCGTCAAGAACACCGAAAAAGTCAAGTCCCATAATTGGGATGTAACAGCCGTAATGAATGATTCAAAAAAAAGAAGTCCAACTTTTTAACAAGAAAAACAATGAAACAGAAGAACAAACAGGAACTTTCCTACTTTCGATTGAAGTTAAGAAGTTACATGAGTGAGCATCACCCCGAAAAGTTGCAAGATACGGAGTTTATCACTGCACGGGCAGATATGGCTCTCACAGTTTACTGCGATGCTGTAGCACAAGGCTTTACACACATTGAAGCGGAGAGCATGGCAAGCGAGGCATTGTATCAAGGCTTGCACTTTTCCAAGTACGATACGCTTATATCCGTGTTGGAAAACGAGTTTGAAAGGGAACTTCCTGCACCGCTCCCAGAGAAACTCGTACCTATACTGTTGTCGAACAAGGCTGTTCAAGCCACATTCGACAAGTTCGGTTTGACGGACACATTGGCTTCTGACGAGCAATACGGCCGTCTTTACACCGAACTGACAGGCACGATAGTGCTGCTCATCGAGAGCAACAATCTGCCAACGGTCAGACTGACGGAGGAAGCAAGCCTGAAGGCGTTGTAGGCAAAGGCGGCGCACGCAAAGTTCCTGATGCCGTTTCTTATCGTGCAAAGGTACAACGGCAGCCTGTCTGCCCTGACAAGGTCGAGTCCTGCGGATGGAGAGAAGAATCTCCACCGCAGGATTTCTCTGTTTCAAGGTGGTATTGCCATTTTCTATATCCATGCGGTCGTATTCATCTCTCCCAACCTTGCAGGGCTGGGCTGCCGTAGAGAGTATAGGCACGACAAGAATACGGCATACTCAGGCTCTTTGGACGCAAGGCGTAACAACTAACAACAGATAGGACTGACGATAATACGGACAATCTATTGTTTGTACAATTTGTTGTCATGACTATCTGTTGTCAAAACTATATATCGTCAAAATAATCTATCGATAAAACTATCTATCGACACTTCGACATCTCGATTTGTCGAACTATCGAATTATCGATAAAACAACAAGATAATAAAAGGAACGAGCCGGCACCTCATCTCATTACCGCAATAACACAGACGGATTTCCTTTGTTTTTCTATTGCTTTCTCTCTATTTCCCTGCTTATCCTCATTTCTTGCAGTGGTGCTTCCGAGGGGTTACTTTTGCACCCGAGAAGTACGGCAATGGACTGCATAACAGTTTGTTTGCTGAGTAACAATAAAGTAATCAAAACAAAATTAAGACAATGAAACTCATTATCATCGACCGCAAAGCGTGGGAGCGACATCGCTCCGAATTTGCAGACTTTATCCATCGTGTGGAAAAACTCATCGGTAATCCTCCCAAGACCGAGCAATGGCTCGACAACGAAGCCGTGTGCAAGCGTTTAGGCATCAGCAAGCGTACCCTACAATCATACCGAGATACGGGCAAAATCCCTTTCTCCATGATTGGACATAAGTGTTATTACAAACAGACCGACATCTGTGAAATGCTGAATGCAGTCAAGGATTGAAATCAAAGAATGAATGAATTATGGCAGAGAATGAAATCATTACGCGGGAAGACCCTCAGATGCAGTTGTTTTCACAACTGATGGAAGGCACTTTGAAGAAGTTGGAGCGGTATTGCTCTACCGCCCGTCCGATGCTGAATGGTGAGGTTTACCTTTCGGGTGAGGAGGTTTGCAGCCAATTACGGCTCAGCACACGCACGCTCCAAGAGTACAGAAACTCAGGAACGCTTCCTTTCTACAAAATCGGAGGGAAGATACTCTACAAGCAGAGCGACATACAAGCCATGCTTGAAAAACACTATAACCCGATACCCAAGAAATTATGGCAAGAATAGATGAAAAAAGGAAACAACGCTTGGAACAAGCCATTAGAGATATGGGAAATTATGGCGTTAAGCTCCGCAAGCCCGAAGAGTTACCCGATTTTGACCAGCCCTTCGATTATGAAGAGGAAAAGAGAAGGTTTGAGCCTGTTGATAAAGTTGAGGAACAAAATGACAAGGAGAGTAACAAGGATTTTTCTCAACCGTCCTATCAAGAAACAGCGTTGTCGCCAACAGAAAGGGCTACTTCTACCGAAGAATTTCATCAAAGAATGGGAAAAACAAAGGACAGAAAGCAATTATCCGAGTTTCAGGGGAAATATCTCCAGCCCTTTCGCAACAGCCACCGCAAAGCCGTGTATGTATCAGAGGAAACCCAACGAAAGTTAGACTTCGTGGTGCGGAGAATCGGTGAGCATGGAGCGAGCGTTTCGGGATATGTCGAACAGGTACTGCGGGAACACCTCGACCAATACAAGGAAGATGTGGAAAGATGGAGGAAACTCTGAATTACTGCATTCCTCGAATGCAAGCCTACGCCGAGTTACTGTATTCAATGAATGCAGTAACACAGCAGGGGCTTATAATCCCATTTTCTACATCAGCAAGGTGTGTCTTTGTACCACAAATTGCCATTTGTACCACAAAGACCCTTGCCCCGAAAGGGGATTAAATCACTCCAAAGTCGTGATTAGAAAGCAATGAAGAAGCAAAAACAAAAGAAGCCAGACGGCAGATGTGCCACCTGCCCACGATGGGACAGATGGCACATCAGAATACCTAATTCCGAAGACCAGCAGAAACTTATCAGACTCTATCGCAAGTCGGGAGCAAAGACAAAGAGCGACTTTGTCCGAGCAAGGCTTCTTGGTGAATCTTTTAAGGTCATCACCCAAGACCCTGCAAAAGAACCTTACTTGGAGAAACTCTCAGAAATCGTTGCCTTGGCTCATAAGATAGGAGTTCTGTACAACGAAGTCGTGAAAGTCCTCAATACTTATCATTCTGTTGCCACTGCTCAACAACTGCTCGGCAAACTCGAAACCTATTCCCAAATTCTCATCAGACTACAACAGCAAGCAGTACAACTGACAAAATCCTTTGGGAGTAGAGAAGAATGAATGCTGATAAATCATAACACCCATACTCGTATCGTACCGCGAATGTCCAATCCCTCTTTGGATGATACAAAAGGGTCACTTTGAACGATTACATAGGACCAGTTTCAACGATTTTTCCACTCTGCCCTAATACTTTATCTTTTGGAAAGTACATTGATAATCAGATAATTATTTCAATAACTCCCGATTTGGAGTATTACCCCACATTTATTATTTTTTTATTTTGACAATTCCCGATTTGGGGCATTACCATGACCATTAACAAACACAAAGTCTGTATAATCCCCTATAACTAACGTATCTTTTGAAATTTTCCGTATTTTGTAATCAACATATGGATAGAGCTTTTCCACAGGATGTGGAAGTTTCCAATAAATAAAAACTCGCATGCCATCAACATCAAACACTTTAGGGAATAAAATGTCCTGTTGGGAAGTAAATTCTTCATCTCCTTTCTTATTATAAGAATTGAATCTTAAGCCTTCTCTGGCAAATTTAAAAGAAGAACCAAAATTAACACCTATCCAATACTTTACACTGTCATCAGTTAATAATTGGATAATTTCTGAATTGCTAAGTTGCCCATTGCCAGATTCCATTGTTTTATGAATAGAATGGCAAGAGAACATAGTCATTATACCTATAATAAACAATATTTTATTTTGTTCCATACACTTACAAGATTATTTTGATGCAGGTACAATAACTTCTTGCAAATTAAATATAAAATTCACCATATTATTTTCAAAACTGAAAGTCGCAGTCCCTATAAACGCATCATTTAATCTATAAATATAATTATCAATTTGGGGCTTGGACAACTTTGGAATGGCTTTAGTAAGGCTATAATAAGCATAGGATGCCTGTGATTGCCTGTAGCTCTCTGGAACATTATTCCATGACTTATGGTTAGTTTGAGAAATAATAGCCTCAACTTCTCCAATTGTCCCTCCATGGGTTTGAGGATTGTATCTGTGTATAAGGAGGAAGCGAGGTATAGACAAAGGAACGACTGAGCACTACAAGGGTGTCGCCATGCGAAGCGATGTCCGTAAATTTCTCCTCATCCTCCAGTGACATATTCACCTCATGCCATTTGTTATGCACTCCATAGCGATAAAGCCCGAAAGGTGAGACAGCAAATATCCTTCCATTATCAAGCCTTATGACATTTTTGATTTGACGATAGTCTGCACCTTCTGGCAACCCCTCATTGAAATCCTTGGAGTCGGTAAGCCAGATGCCACCATTGCCATAAAGCAACAGTTGGCGACAAGAATCCACATTCCTCATGGAATCTACCATTAAATCCTTGCCAATGTCAAGCGTGCCTCGTAGCAATCCACCATTCCAATTCCGAAACTCATAACGACTTGGCAGGTACTTCCTGCTCACGTTCACCTCCTTGATGAGTGAACGATGATTGAGCAGGATGCCTGACACGCAGAACATCAGCATGAAGAAGCTCAAGCCGATACCAAGCCATTTATGTTGTTTTCTCCAAGTTCCTTTCTTCATTGATTTCCTTATCTGATTATCTATCTTATTTCTTTTCTTTCTTCGCCCTTGCATCCTTGACAATCTTTCCTGCCAAGAAACAAAGTTCTATCACCATTACCACCCAATGCCAAGGATATTCGCTCGGATGTGCAATGAGCTTCCCGATGATGCCCGTGCGATTAAATGCCTCTACCGCTATCCAGAACACGATGACCGTTGCCGTACCCATTCTGATGTTTGCTCCCCACGATTGCAAGTGGAGTTGCTTGCGAAATACGTATGGGGCGGAAAGCAAGGCACCGAAGGCTACACCGAAGGTGACTGGACTCTCACGACCAAACAATTGAGGATCGTAGAGGTTCATCAGCAGGAGATAGCAAGTCCAGAGCATTGTGTTGATTTCCATGAAGGTAACAATGCTGGTGTGGCGTGTCATCGGGCGAGCGGCGATGAGTCGCTTGTTCTTCCCCAAGAAGAGCGTCTGCCACCAGTTGAGGAAGTTGCAGGCATTTCGGGAACAGAAGATGTAGAGCAACATCACCATTGCCCACAAGCCAAAGGTGGCAGGGAGCAGAAGATATTCAGGGCGGCTCAACACTTCTCCTGTCACTGGGTCAATCTCAGCATGTGTGCCCCAACGATGGGCATAATACATGAAGAGGAAATCCACCCAACCCGTCCAGTAGAACATGCCACCGATAAGTCCGAGCAAGGTTTGGCGAGTCTGTCCCTTGACGAAAACACCGACCACCACCATCACCAAGCCCACGAATCCCACAGCCATGCCAGCACCCAACAGTTGCGTGCCGTCGTAGTTGTCCTTCAATACTCGTGCCACCAAGTGAACCATGGGCATGCTTCCCAATATCACGCCCATCGACACGATGGATTTCCACCAATATAGTTTCTTGTTACTCATGGCTTTTCTTCTTGTGAGCTGCAAACATGATATAGACGAGCAATGCCACGAATGCCACGAGGATGCAAATCATCTGGGTAGTATACTTCTCCGGCTCAATCCAAATCTCCTTGAAAAAGTCAAGGCGACCAAGCACTTCCACAGGTACCCAGAACACGACAACCGTTGCGATTGCCATGCGGATGTTTGCACCCCATGAGGCAAGACGCAGTTGGCGACGCAATATAAAGAACGAGCCTATGAGGCATCCCACTCCTACGAGGAACGTAACGGGATGGTGGTCGCCGAGGAAACGCTTGTCGTAACAGAACATCAGCAACAGGTAAAGCCCCCAGAGCATCATATTGAGCTCCATAAAGGTTACGATGCTGGTGTGGCGTGTCATGGGCTGGGCGGCTATCACCTTACGCTTTGTGCGGAAAACGACTTTCTGAATCCATGTGATGAAGTCGCAACCGTTGCGGGTGCTGAACACATACATCGTCATCACCATCATCCATAATCCGAACGATGCGGGCATGATAAGATATTCGGGCTTGGTTACTATCTCTCCGTTTTCAATCTCGGGCTGAACACCATAGCGACGGGCATAATAGAGAAAAAGAAACTCCACCCAGCCTGTCCAAAAAAGCAGTCCACCGATGAAACCCCACAATGTCTGCCGAGTATCTCCCTTTACGAACACGCCGATAATGACAAGGATTAAACCTACAAAGCCCATCATAAAACCAGCGATGTGCATGGCTCCCTCGCCCATGAATTTTTCCATGAGTATCATCAGTGCGTGTCCCAATGGCATGGCGAAGAGAACTAACAGAAAGGCTATAAGAGTTTGCCTTGGATAGTATTTTTGTTTATTTTTCATTCTTTTCTTTCGTTTTAGTCAATCTGTTATTTGCCAACAGATAAGAAGATAGTGCAAAAAGCTCATTAGCTTTTCTCAGATTGGTAATTAGCTTTTTCAAAATTGGTCGTGAGCTTTTTGAAGGATGTTCATTAGCTATTTTTCTGTTGCCTATTGACTTTCTCGGGATTGCTCATTAACTCCTGTCTGATTGATAATGCACTTTTTGAAGTTTCATAATGCACTTTTTTGAGTTTCATAATGCACTTTTCGTTGATTGGTAATACACTTCCTAAAACCTACCGGAGTTCATCACAATAATAGCTCATCTGTCCGCCCGTGTCGCCTATTTCGACATCGGCTTTGTACCAACTGATGATCTGTAATTTGAAATATCGCTCTCCGTCGGCAGTGCGTACCACGTATGTATGGAACGAGGGTGCATATACAGGTGGCGGACCTGTGAAGGTCATCGCTTTTGCCAATATGGGGTTAGCATCTGTCTGTGTCGATGCAGGACCGCGATTGGGATCGAACCAAGGATTCTGTTCAAAGTCGAGTTTATTGGCGATGAGATACTTGTTCCAGTCGTTTTGCGACATGGTGATATATACCGAATGGTCATCCACCACCCATTGTAAATTGGTTGGCAATTGCGCCACCGTTTTCCAAGTGTCGTAACTGCCGTATCCTAAGTCGGCGGCTCCGCCTTTTCCATTACCCGATGTTCCGCTATTCGTTCGCATACGGTAGCCGCAAAAGGCAATGTCCCAGTCGGTACGTTCCCGCTGTTCGCCCTCTTTAATGTCGCCATTGGGCTTGTCAAGGTTGAATATTTTTCCTGTGCGCAAATTGATGTACAGCCAATCGTTGGTAATGCCAGTGGTGTATCCCGTAACTCTTGGCAGCGTTTTGCCCGTAAACTCCTCCGCATCGTAACTCACGCACGAGGACAATGCTGTCGTTAAAGCGAAAAGTATGAATATGTATTTTCTCATTTCTTTCTTTTTAATGATTTTACAATGTCATCAACAAGAAACTCCACTTGCACATATCCCTTTGCACCGCTGGTGGCAGGAACATTGAACATAGTGATGCCCGACCCCAAGGTGTGGGGCACATAGTTGAAGATGTTATCTACTCCGAGCGTAACTTTCACTTTGTTGTAGAATGTCTGCACCACTGCCAAGTTACAGAGTGCATAGGTAGGCAGCGTGCAGCGGAAATAGGCATCGTAGCTCTTATGATGTTCTTCCACCCACACACGATCTTGCACATCAAAGTTTTTCTCGCCCATGAGCGATGCACTGAAGATGGTTTTCAAGCGGTAGTTAGGCTTGTTATATACATAGTCGATGCTTGCCGTGGCAGCATGTGGCGACGTGGTATTCACTTGTATGCCATCCTGCTTGCTCACGTTTACATAGCTGTAAGTTCCGTTCAGGGTAAAGTGGTCGAGGAAATGCCACTTCAGGATAGCCTCGATTCCGTACAGACGCTGACTGCTGAGATTGGTGTATTCGAAGTTGTACTGCATATCGTAAATATGCCATACGCCCTCTATCTTGTTACGGAACTTATTAATGTAAGCATTTACATTCATGAAGAAACCATTATGGGTGTATTCTGCTCCCAAAGAGAAATAATGGTTCTTCTCTGGCTTCAGGTCTTCGCTACCCCTTATCTGGAACATTCCGAGATGATCCCAGTTGAAGAACAGTTCCTTGATGCTGGGCGCACGATAGCCCATGGAGTAGTTGGCACGTATTGCCCAATGCTCATCAGGCGAATATTTAACTGCAATCTTTGGCATATACATAAATCCGAACGCCTTCGAGAAGTTAGTGCGCACGCCTGTCGACAGCATCCAATGCTTGTTTGCCGTCCATTCATCTTGCAGGAAGTATTCCGTCTCGTGCAGTGCCCGAGTGGTCATCTTACGGTTTACAAATCGGTCGCTGGTGAGTTCATCCGAAGTATGTTCCACTCCAAGTATGATGCTGTGTCCGCTAAAGTAGGTACTTGTCAGTGTGAGACGTGGCTCGAATATTTTACTCTTGTACACCTTCTTGCGTTCATCGATACGCTCGTGCCGTTTGAAACGGTCGTAGAAATCGTTGTGTATGCTAAGGTTTACGGTAAACCAGTCTTTTACATTATATTTCGCCTTAACGCCTGCCATGAAGTCGCGACTCTGCGAGAAGGTCATGTCTTGTATCAGGTCGTATGAGTTCATGAAGAACATCGAACCATACACCTGTACCGACAGGTTTCTGTTAGGCTCGTAATAGAACTTCTGCGCTGCCGAGATATGCTCCGTTCCCTCAATACCCATTGGTGAACGGACGGCAGTACCGTTTAGCGTGATGTCGTGAGGGAGGAATGGGTTAGCCTCCTTTGTGTAGGTCTTGCTGTCGTTCTCCGCCTGATACATATAAAAGGCATCGCTCTCGCTATACCATACGTCGGTTTGTGAGGTGAAAGCCTTGTGCTTCACTCCTGCCGAAAGCCATGCTTGCAGGTTAGGGCGGTCGCTATTCTTCTCAAACATATATAGAAAATCTTTTGGAGACGGTGTCTTGTAGTTGCGCTCGTTCATCTGTGCCCAGCGCATACCTGCCTGAATATCCAATGGTTTGGTCGCTTTTTTAGAAATAAGATTGATGACCGCACCCGAAGCACGACTGCCATACAGAGTACTGCTGGCACCCTTTACAATCTCCACACGGTCGATGGCGTGCAGATTAAAGCGTTCGTAGTCGAGGTTGCCTGCCATATCGCCCGTCATTCGTTCACCGTCTTGCAGAAAGAGAACGTGGCGCGCGTCGAGTCCCTGCATCGAGATTTCGTTGCCGAAACCCACTTTCTGAATGTTGAGTCCTGGTGTCTCTTGTTGCAGGGCATGTTGTAGGTCGCTGTACCCTGCATCAACGAGTGCCTTTCCGCCCAATACCTGTGTGGTAATGGGCGAAAGTTTTACGGGGCGCTCTGTTCGTGAACCTGTTACAACGACATCGTTCAGGTGCAGCACGTCTTCGCGCATAACAATCTTTATGTTGTTTTCCTGTGGCGGCACACTTCCTTTTACGGGGACGAAGCCCGTTGCATGGACATTATAGTATAGTTCCTTTCCCTTTTCTATACTTAATATCACCTTGCCTTCAATGTCGGTAATGGTATTCTTAACATCCAACATCTCTTTGCTCGTGGCATATTGCACAGTAGCCCCTACCAAAGGTTGCTGCGTATCTTTCTCAAGTATGGTTATCCTTACCCTGCGCTGTGCCTGTGCGCTTATCGCCAAAAGCAGGCAAAGGAGTAAGAATAAGAATCCTTTCTTCTGCATCGTTTCTTTTTATTATTGAAAAAGGAAGTGAAAGCACTCACAGCCCCTCACTTCCTTTATTGTCATATTTGTAACGTATTACAATCCGTGTTCCTTCTTATAGGCTGCCAAGTCCTTCTCGTATTGGGCAAACTCGGCTTCGTAATTGTTGATACGGTTCTTGTCGATGGTCTGTAAGAAACACTCGGAACGCACGTTCATCATGTTGTAATCAACTATGAATGTAATCTGGTTTGTTTTCACATTCAGATAGCCTTCTACACCTGCGCCACTTCCTTGCTGTACTCCGGAATCATCTTTAGGATTTCCCGTAACGCTACCGTCCTTACCTTTAAACTTTATCCAGCCATCCCCTTTATATTCGTCTTTTTCCCAAGAGTTGAGTTGCATAAACTTACATTTGCATGAGAAATACACAATCAATGGCATCTTGCCTACGGTAAAGCCATCGAGCATCAGACGAAGACTGTCCTTCTCCCAACTGAAATTAAATTTAGTAGGACATCCTTGGGGCAGGAGGGTCTTATCGACCGTGTTCATTGTCGCTTTTGTGGAAAGGACAATATCTCCTGACAGAATATTCTTTGCCTCTTTTAGGTATTCCTGAGCGGGGGCTTTTTGTTCCAAATTGTCATCACTGTTACAGGAAGATAAACCCAATGAGAACACTGCCAAGAGGCAAAGGATACATTTTACTGTTATGAATCGCATATCGTCTTGTTATGGTTATAGCGTACCGTTAAAAGTAACAGAAGCAGGGAAAACAGGAGCGAATTTCCAACCTGCGTATGTGTCAAGAACGAAGTGGAGTTCATTATTTACAAGAGAGCCTGTAAAACTGGATAATTTAATATTAATGGGTAATCCACCATTCAACAACATCAATTTACCGGCATAATCGCCTATGGGGGTCGTTGCTGTAAGAACTCCATTGTTGATAGAAACTTTAAGTTCTACTTTGATTTTTCCCGGCATCTTGCCAATAGGTCCCACTGTACCTCTCAAATCATACAGGTTACCACCAGCGCTTGTCAATGTAAAGCTCTGATTTGTAGCATCATTGTATAATTTCCCATTCATAGTAATGTTACTCAACGTACCATTGTAAGTACCTGTCTGCGCATTAGAATTTACTGCAAATCCTAAGATGCTGATTACCGTCAATATGGTAGAAATTAAAAAATGTCTCATCTTTTTTGTGTTTTGTTAATTATTAATTAGTGATGACCATTCAACTCCATCTTCTATGTAGCCACCACCACCGGACAAGACCTCGAGATACTTCTTGATAAAGTCTTTTGTTTCCTGTCTGTCAAATACGTCTTGCGTACACGCAAAAGCGGTTTTTTTATCGTAGGTATGAAATTCCGTCAATTTCGGATAGGTAACACGACAATTCGGAGATAAACCGCCAAGTTCCAAACTAGATATCATCTTAAATTTGGACAAATCTACCTGTTCTAAACTCTTCATATTCGCAAATGTTATCATATAAGATCGCAATCCGCTTTTTTCCGGTAAAGCTATCTTTTTCAAATCCGGGCATTCTACAAAAACAAGTGAGGAACCACCGGGACCATCCTGTTCCTGCTCAATCGCTCTCTGACCAAACAGGGTACTATGGCTTAAATCTATTTCGCTAATACCGCTAACCTTTACCCATAGGAGACCTGTCATGTTTGTAGCATCCTCAAGATTGATGCCTTCAGAGGCATCCACGTCTGTCAATGACAAGGTCATGAGACCGCTACAGGGTCTCAGGTATGGGAGTTTCGCTTTGTTTGTCAGGTTTACAGTAAGAAGTTTGCCGTCCCAATAAGGATTGTTCACAATATATTGTACCCCTTCCAGTGTTTCAGCAGTGGCTACTCCATACCACTCATTAAATACACAGGCATTCGACCTATCTTTGTTGCTTAACCGCTTGCTGATGTCAATATGAATACCGTCTTCATCAAAGATGCTGGAAAAATATTTTTTGAAATTAGCCCTTATATTCTCATCAGGTATCTCGCGAATGGTATTGTATTTCTGCAAGTCGCCTTTTGCTGTTTCCATCTTCACGTCTATACTTCCAGACTCAATCTCTGCCTTCTTCTCTCGATAGAAACGCACAAGGTCTTTGATGTTGAACTTTGCTGTCTGTGGCAAGTACAATTTTGTGATTTTGTGCAACTGTGTTACGGTTTCATCACCATTCTCTTCCGTCTTTACATTCACCAGTCCTTCAAAGTCATAAATGTCGTTGCCCGTCAAATCTACACCGGTAATTTGTGCTGGCAGCTGAGCGAAGTCGAAAACAGGTCCATACCCGTTATTGGAGAGTTTTACATCTTTTAGGTTTGGAAGAATATCAAGACCGCTGAGATCCTTCAGGTTTGTACCGCTAAGGTCAAGCGATGTGGTATTGTTGGCCAAATCGTTGAGTTCCAACTTACCGTCTTTGTCGAACTGATAACCTTTCGATTTCAACACAGTCATCAATTCTGTATTTTTAAGGGAGTTTGTGCTGTAATGAACTGTATTATCATCACTGCTACATGAGGCAAGTCCCATCACAAGGAATACCAATACTGGTAATGTTAAATTCTTTACTATTTTCATTTTCGATAATAAATTAATTGTTTTGAGTTGCAAAGGTAGGAGCCTTGTTTGGATTTCACAATACCTATTTCTTATGATTTTATTTTTATTTTTGCAATCCTTATTTATTAGGATTTTGCTGTTTGTGAGAATTTTTATCTGTTTTACTTTTGGTAAGGCTAAAACGGTATCGCAGCGATACGAGGGCATAACCATGTATCTGTGGTCGGAAACTCTCGTGATACCCGTAACCTGAAACGGAACGGTTGAAGTCCCTTCGCCTATTCAGAATGTCGTTCCATTTGAATGAGAGCGTGGCTTGTTTCTTCCTGAGAAAACGCCACGATGCTCCCACGTTCAATAGCCACTGGTCATCATCTGTGGTTGAATAGGTTCCTCGGCGCAGATGACAATTTGCATCGCCCCATATTTCAATGTCGTGGGGAAGTTCTACTGTGCCGCTGATGCCACAGTCGTAGTCAATGGTATTTACATGGGTGTTTGTCAGTAAGTTGTTGGAACGGTAGAGTTGCCAACTGGCGTGTAGGTCAATATTCCCCCATTTCGGCTGGTAGTTCAATCGTAGGCTAACCTCATTACCCGTTGTATGTGTCTTGCTCTTCAAAGCATTACCGTACGTTTGTTCGTGAAAGAGATAGACGTGGTTTTTAAAAGAAGTTCTCATAGTACCAGAGAGCATCAGACGCTTCACTTGTTTCTGCCATTGCAGCATCCCGTCCACAGAATAATTTCCGTTGATATTGACAGTTCTGTATGTCCGTGCGCCAGTATTTGAGTCATACGTTACTTCCTCTGCAAAATCATTGAACGAGTTGTGGTAATTGCCCATAAAGGTAATACCATATTTTCTCTCATTTAATCTGATGGACAGTTGTTGTTGATAGGCTGGCTTCAACTGCGGATTGCCTATCTTCACGGACAGCGGGTTGCTCTTGTCATCAAGTGTCAGCAAAGCCTGTATGGAAGGCTGTTGTGTGTTTCCGTTATAACGCAGTTCAACTTCTATTTTTCCGTTGTTCCACTTTGCGCCGAACTTGGGCTTGTATTCCGTAGCCTTGACTGTATAGTCCACTGTTTCCGAATTGTGTTGCCGGCAGATATTCCTGCGTTGCCATTCTACATCAATGCCACTGTTTATCTTCCATTGCTTACCCTTATAATCCATTCTCAGGGTAAGTTCCTGCCCACATATAGATAGTGTGTTCTCATAACTTAGGCTATCTATGTATGGTCTATTCGGTATAGTATAGTCGTAAGTGTTGCTTGTGTTTCTATCCTCTTCGTGATGCAGTCCGTACCCTGTCTGCAATTTCAACTGTTTGCCAAAAGGATGGGTATATTGCAATGATATTCTGCTTTCGTTGCGCAGGGTGGGCAGTTGTTGGCAAAGATTGCGCAACAGTAGTGAATCTCCGCCCACAGCGTTGCGCAGGTGGTGGAATTTCGTCAGTGAAAGGCTGGTATTATTAGTTTCATTCGAGTTACCGCCAAGTGTCGCCTTCACGGTAAATGATGCCCCAGCCTTGCCAATCCGCCGTGTGAGGTCGGCAGATACATGGTAATTCTTTCCATTGCTTTTTGTGTTATTTCGCAGCGTTCCCGAGGTCAGCGTGTCCGCAGCCGTATTGCGCTCATATAGGTATGTTGTGTTGTCAGTCAGGTTGTCTGACCGTCCGAAGTTTCCATTTGCACTTATATTCAGCAAAGTCTTTTTGTCTATGTTATACTGCAGATTTATGTTTGCGGCATTACTGTGATTCTTGCTCAAGGAAAGCAGCATTGATTCCCGATATTTTGTTCCCGATGAAAGATATTGCTCATCATAGTCATGATTCTCGCTTCCATTGTGGAAGGCATTGAGTGAGAGGCTTGCATTGAGCGTAATTTTCTTACCAAATTTCTTCACGATATTGCCCGACAATATGTTTTGGAAATTGTTTCCCCCAATGTTCATATTACTAAGATTGTCAGAGCGCAAAGTCAGCGAGGTGTTTTCGCCATCGGCATTGAATAGATTGCCCTGTACCTCATCCCTGCGTCTGTCGCGATTGCCGTGTTCAGCCGTTAGTGTTCCTGTCAGGCTGCCATTGTAGGTAGATTTGGTCTTGATGTCCAGCACATAATTGTCGGCACCATCATCTACTCCCGTCATTTTCTCCAATGCGCTGAGCATGTCATACAGTTTCAGTAGTTCCACTGCATCGGTTGGCATATTCTCCAACGCTGCGATAATGTCGTTGCCCATAAAGGTCTCGCCATTGATGTTTACGCCGTTCAATGGCTTTCCTTTGAATGATAGTTGCCTGTTCGCCTTGTCGTATTCCATGCCCGGAATATTCCTGATTAAGTCTTCCAAGTTAGCACCTTTCCTTACTCGAAGGCAATCAGTATTGATAAACGTGGTGTCTTTTCTTATGGAAAACAATTTCCGCTGTCCAATAACTTGAACTTCATCGAGTTCTATCGTTTTATGTAATGAAGAAACATGTTTTCGAGTAGGGTATATAGTATCACCCACAACTAAATTCAAAATAGTAGCATTAGCAGTGGGAAACAGCAGAAGTAGAATGATGAAGATTAAAAGAATTCTTTTGATTATCATTTTGCAAAATTACCATTGTTCATAGATATATGCAATACCTTAAAATGGCGATTTTATAGAATTAGAAATGTCTAAGGTTGATTTTCATTGAAAAAACAACGTAAATACTTTGCTTATATGAATTATATCGCTATCTTTGCAACATCAAACAGAGAGTTCTTTGAGACTTTGCAGAATAAAGAAAGGGAAAGAAACTCGCTCGTTTCTTAGTCGTTCACCTTATCAGATTATATATTCTGCTTTTTATTAGTAATCAGTCGATTACATTCACCCCCATTACTTTTATGCGGAGATATGCGATTTTCGCACTGCCAAAGACATCGGTATCGACCGCCCTGAAAAGAATGAGATACTACATAATATACCACCGACACCCGAGCAGGAAGTTTTTATCGGCAAGCTGATGGAGTTTGCCAAGAGTGGCGATGCCACGCTTTTGGGACGAGCACCTCTGAGTGAGAGCGAGGAAAAGGCAAAGATGCTTATTGCAACCGATTATGCCCGCAAGATGAGCTTAGATTTACGCATGATTGATGAAAATGCTTACTCAGATCATATAGACAACAAAGCAAGTCATTGTGCGAAGTTGCTCAACGACTACTATCAGAAGTATGATGCACAGAAAGGTACGCAATTTGTTTTCTCCGACTTGGGCACTTATAAGCCCTGTGGAGACTTCAATATCTATTCGGAGGTGAAGCGTAAATTGGTAGAAGATTATCATATCCCGTCCTACGAGATACGCTTCATTCAGGAGTGCAAGAACGAGAAAGCCAAGAAAGCGATGGTAGAAGCGATGAATCGTGGAGACATCCGTATAATCTTCGGTTCTACTTCTATGTTGGGTACTGGTGTGAATGCTCAGCAACGTGCCGTTGCAGTCCATCATTTGGACACGCCTTGGCGACCTTCGGACTTAGAGCAGCGTAACGGACGAGCGGTGCGCAAGGGAAACCTTATCGCTAAGGAATTTGCCGACAACAAAGTTGATGTGATTATCTATGCCGTCGAGCGGTCATTGGATAGTTACAAGTTCAACCTGCTGCATAACAAGCAGCTCTTCATTAATCAGCTAAAGACAAACACACTTGGTAGTCGTACCATTGATGAGGGTTCGATGGATGAGGACAGCGGCATAAACTTCTCCGAATACGTAGCGGTGCTTTCTGGCAATACCGACCTTTTGGAGAAAGCAAGATTGGATAAGAAGATTACCACCTTAGAATCCGAGCGCAAGAACTTCCTCCGTGAGCGTGATGCCGCAACGGGCAAGTTGGCAGAGATTGAAAGTTCTGTATCCTTCCATACGGACAAAATCAAGGAGGCACAATCTGACCTCACTCTATTTGAGCAGCGTGTGGAGCGTGATGATGAAGGTACACCTATAAATAAACTGACAATCAAAGGTGTAGAAGACAGCACCGATATCAAGGCCATTGCTGCCCGTCTGCAGGAGATAGACGAAAAAGCTCGCACCAAAGGAGAGTACAACAAAATTGGCGAAATCTATGGTTTCTCCATTATGGTCAAGACAGAGAGTACTTCCAAGGACTTGTTCGACTGTTCGGTGAACCGCTTCTTTGTGAAAGGGCAGGAGAGTATCTACTATACCTATAATAATGGTAAGTTGGCAACTGACCCTAAACTTGCGTGTCAGAACTTCGTTAATGCCTTGGAGCGTATTCCAAAGGTAATAGAGTCGCATGAGAAGGAAATGGCAAAGGTTGTAGCCAATAAAGATGTTTACACCAACATTGCCAACAGTTCTTGGAAAAAAGAGGACGAGCTTCG
>NZ_AJIN01000027.1:0-10932 GCF_000257925.1 Prevotella sp. oral taxon 306 str. F0472 | reverse complement strand
TTTCAGCAAAGACATCGTTACCAAGGTCAATAGTATCTTTTGCAACTTCCAAAGATTGTTTTCCTGCACGAGTTACAGATACTTCTTCATCTGCATTGAAGTCTTCGTCAGTTAAAGTGAACGTGAGTTGCTGTTTTGAGTCCTCACTTCGCTTGTTGTCGAGATTATCATCACTTGAACAGGCAATAAACATACTTATAGTGATTATCGCTGTCAATAAAGAACTGATGTTTAATAAAATCTTCTTCATCTTATTTAATTTGTCGTTAATTTGTTTTCTTAATGATTATTCAACCCAAACATCACCAAAATCCACCTCTTGATCTTGCTTCCAATCTTCTTCTTGAGACGTCATCGGTGCTGGGGTAACCGATACGCAGAAGAATGCCTCTGACTTCATTTCATAAACGAGACACACTGGTCGTTCATAATCTTTCTTTTCTTTCTTTTTCTCCATTGTTTTATTGATTAAAAATAGTTGTTATTTCGTGCTTAATTTCTCTATATTTCGGTTTAGGTACGGACACAAAAAAAGAACAAAGGAAACTTCTAGAAGTCCTTTGTTTACAGGGTTTACGGCACGCTTCGCGCGCGCGTACGCGAGAAGAAAAAAATGTGTAATTTACGTCTGCTCTACTAGAGAGAGAGAGAGAGAGAGAGAGAGAGAGAGAGAGAGAGTATACAAATATTTGGAACTACCAAATAATTTGCCATCTTTTTCTCGATTATTTTTTTCTCCGTATTCAATGATTCAAATGCAGATACACAATAAGCAACACCTTTATTATATAAGGCGTTGTTCGTTGTGGCTTGAATATTTAATGCTTGAATCATTATTGGGTTTATTTCTTTCGGCTGCAAAAGTAATAAAAGATATTAAAACAGCAAAGGAATTAAAAGAAAAAAGACAGAAGAAGGCTAAAATCTTTAAAAAGAGACAGGAAGTAAAGAAAGAATAAAGGGTGGAAATGCAGAATAAAGAAGTAGGGATAGATGCTAACATCTACCCCTATTGACTCACTTATTTAAAGATTCTCAATAAACCAATCGGCAACTTGGCGCAAGAGATGGTTGCGGGTATTGCCTCCATATATAGAATGGTTGCGATTCGTATAGAAGAGCTCACGGAAATCCTTATCAGCCTGCACGAGAGCTTCAGAATACTCGAAGGTGTTTTGTGGATGAACATTATCGTCAGCCATACCATGACAGATAAGTAACTTACCTTGCATCTGATTTACACGATTGATTGGATTAATAGCGTAGCCCGCTGCATTCTCTTGTGGCGTACGCATATAACGCTCCGTGTAAATAGTATCATAGAAACGCCAGTCCGTTGGAGGAGCTATCGCCACACCTGCTTTAAAGACACCTCTACCCTCACTCATGCTCATCAAGGTATTAAAGCCACCAAAGCTCCAACCCCAAATTCCTATGCGAGAGGCATCCACGTAACTTTGCTTACCTAACCATAACGCTGTTTCTACCTGATCTTTTGACTCTAAATCGCCTAACCGCATATAAATACTCTTCTCAAAATCAGCACCACGAGCACCTGTTCCTCTACCATCTACTGTAACAACGATATATCCTTTCTGGGCTAAATAGTAATCGAACATACCACCATTTCCCATAGAACCAACATTCCAATTATCTACAACCTGCTGACTTCCTGGTCCGCTATATTGGTGCATGATAACAGGATACTTCTTATTTGCATCGAAATCAGACGGCTTAATCATCCATCCATTGAGCTTGACTCCCTCGGATGTAGTAAACGAAAAGAACTCAACGCCCGCATTATTATACTTCTGAAGTTTCTCTTCTAACTCCTTATTATTAAGCACCTCACGCACTTCTTTCCCTCGATTATCATAAATGGTATAAACAAATGGATGATTACTATCGCTCCATGTATTCAAAAAGTATTTATAATCGCCAGAGAACGAAGCTGCATTCCAGCCTTCATGAGCCGACAAACAGGTCATCTTTCCACTCTTATTTACAACATACACCTCTCGTTGCATGGGGTTTCGAGCCGCTGCTTGGAAATAAGTGTTGCCTGTTTTCTCATCATATCCATAGATTGCAGTCACATCATAATTGCCCTTATCAATCTGACGCAAGAGTTTTCCGTCCTTATTATAAAGGTATAAGTGCATAAAACCATCACGATCAGAAGGGAAAAGGATGTAATCTTTCATGATAGAGATACCTTCCATCGCAGCCTCTTGAACATACTTTGAGATATGTTCCTTTATCAATAATGAGCAAAATCCCGTATGCGGATTCGCCGCATAGAGGTTCAATTCATCTTGATGACGATTCATCGTATAGATAACCACACGATTAGGATCGGTTGTTGTCTTTATGCGTGGAATATATCCATCAGCCGCTAAAGGTAAATTGATTTGACGTACAGAAGCACCCTCCAAAGAATATGACCAAACTGACACTTTTGAATTGTCTTCGCCAGCCTTCGGATATTTATAACTGTATTCTCCAGGATAAACACTATAAGCATCAAGTTGAGGATGAGAGCCACGGAATAGCTGCAAAGAATAAGTCTTTACCTTGCTTTCATCATATCGAATCCAACTCAAAGTCTTACTATCAGCACTCCACGCCAACGCATTATTAAATCCAAATTCCTCTTCATTTACCCAATCTGGCAAGCCGTTAATGACTTTATTAAACTCGCCATCGGTTGTTACCTGCGTCTCTTTATCGCCATCCGTAATATAGATATTGTTCTTATGAACAAAGGCGATCTTTGTTCCATCAGGAGAAAAGGTTGGAATCTGCTCGGCACCTTCCTTTGACAGACGCTTCAACTGCTTTGTCCTCACATCATAAAGATAGAAATCAGCCGTGAACGAACGGCGATAAATACGATGTGTATTGGTTTGCAATAACAATCTATTTCCATCTGCCGACACCTGATAATCATCAAACGATTTGAGATTCTCCCCCTGGGCATTAGCCAAATCAAAGATAACTCCCGTCGGCTTTCCCGTCACAAAGGAGTATTTCACAACCTGTCGACCATCCTCTGAGATGCGAGCATACTCCGATGTTCCCTTTAAAGAGTTAACACCTGATATACGCTTTGCAGCAAAAACACCAGCTGTGATATCACGTATAGATATAGGTTCACCAGCCATCAATTGGAGTGCAGTCAAGATAGTAGCACACATAAGGATTATTCTTTTCATAAAATCAAGTTTAAACATCGCAAAAGTATAAAATATTCTGTACATTTGCAACAAGAATGGAACAATATTATCGTGACTTTGGGAACTGGCTTCGCGAACAATTCCCTTTTAAGGTTCAGAAGATTTCTATCAATGCTGGCTTCACATGTCCTAATCGGGATGGACGTGTAGGGCGAGGTGGCTGTATCTATTGCAATAATCAAACGTTCAATCCTACGTATTGCGATAAGCAAAAGAGCGTAACTGAACAGTTGGAAGATGGCAAAAGATTCTTCGCTCGCAAGTATCCTGATATGAAATATCTCGCATACTTTCAGGCTTACACGAATACTTATGGCACCAATTCGCATTTGAAGGCTCTCTATGAGGAGGCATTAGCAGTGGAGGATGTTGTCGGATTAGTCATCGGAACACGTCCGGATTGTATTAATGACGACCTGCTCGATTACTTTGAAGAATTGAATCAGCGCACCTTCCTCATCGTCGAATATGGTGTTGAGACCTGTAACGATGCTACCTTACGCCTCATCAATCGTGGGCATGATTTCGATTGTGCTAAGCAAGCAATCGAACGCACCGCTAATCGTGGTATTCGTGTAGGTGCGCATATCATACTCGGATTACCCGGTGAGGATGAAAACGAGAGTCTCCGACAGGCACCCATCATATCTTCTCTCCCTCTCACAACCTTGAAAATCCATCAAATGCAGATTATTCGTGGAACGAAGTTAGCTAAAATGTATGAGGAACATCCGTTCCATCTTTACAGCGTGGACGAATATATTCATCTGATAGCCGAATACATTAGTCGATTAAGAGCCGACCTTATCCTCGAACGATTCGTTAGTCAGAGCCCGCCAGAACTACTCATCGCACCAAAATGGGGACTAAAAAATTACGAATTTACCCATCGTCTCAACAATTACATGAAGGAGCATTGCACGAAAAAGAAGGAGATTTAAACTTACTCACTATTAGAATTTAGCAAAAACAACACTCATAAACTTCTAAGATAAAAGGATATGTCATAAGAAAGGCATATCCTTTTTTTGTAATAAAATACTGCTAAATTTAGGATTTATAATTGCGTTTTTCTGAAGCGCATTGGACTTTGGTCATAAATACAGGAATTAGAGAGTAAAATCGTAATACATTTATAATTATCTGATTATTAGATATTTATAAAGACATCCAATCGTTTTAAGTGAAATGATATAGCAAAATATGTAAAAAGTAGGCTGATTTTACCCAAAATCATATTACTTTTTGCTAAAAACGAAGCTACATTTTACTAAAAACGATAGTACTTTTCACCAAAAACGGAGGTACGTTTCACCAAAAACGGAGGTACGTTTCACTAAAAACAGAGGTACGTTTTATAAAAGACCAATATTTCGTGCTTAAATTAGTATTATAACTTCTAGAATGAACCGATAGCAAGATAATGTTTTGTAAATAGTTTTCCGAACAACACTTTGCTTCTATTACCTAAATAAAAAAGGAGGATATACCTTAAATGGTATATCCTCCTTGCTTATTTATCCCCTCATTATCGGTTGATAATGGGTTTGAATCGTTGCTTTTGATTAATCCAATGTCTTGAGCTGTTCCGCAACTTCATCGTTAATGCGCTTAGCAAACTCTTCCATTGTCATGGTAGCTTGCTCGCCTCCACCCTGCTGACGCATAGAAACTAAGCCTTCGGCTGCCTCTTTCTCACCAACAATGACCATGTAAGGTACACGCTTTAGCTCGTTATCACGAATCTTGCGACCAATCTTCTCATTGCGATCGTCCATGATTGAACGGACATCGTGAGCATCAAAGTAGGCCTTTACCTTGCGAGCGTAGTCATTATACTTCTCAGAGATTGGAAGAATTGCCACCTGATCAGGTGTCAACCAAAGTGGGAAGTGTCCTGCTGTGTGCTCAATGAGCACAGCTGTGAAGCGTTCGAGCGAGCCAAATGGTGCACGGTGAATCATCACAGGAGTCTTCTTCGTATTATCTTCCGCTGTATATTCGAGTTTGAAACGATTAGGAAGATTATAGTCTACCTGGATAGTGCCCAACTGCCAACGACGACCGATGGCATCCTTTACCATGAAATCGAGCTTAGGACCATAGAAAGCCGCCTCTCCAAGTTCTACACGCGCCTTGAGACCTTTCTCTTCACAAGCTGCCTTAATAGCGGCTTCGCTCTCTTCCCATACCTCATCAGAACCGATGTATTTCTCTTTATCGTTAGGGTCGCGGAGTGAAATCTGTGCTTCGTAATTGTCGAATCCAAAGGTTGCGAATACCTTTAGGATAATATCGATATTGGTTTCGAACTCTGCTTTTACCTGATCTGGGCGAACGAAGATATGCGCATCATCCTGCGTAAACGTGCGAACACGGGTCAATCCATGCAACTCGCCGCTCTTTTCATAGCGGAATACCGTTCCGAACTCAGCAATACGCAATGGAAGATCTTTATAAGAACGTGGCTTATAAGCATAAACCTCACAGTGGTGAGGGCAGTTCATTGGCTTAAGCATGTACTCTTCATCCTCCTCTGGTGTATGAATTGGCTGGAAAGCATCCTTGCCATAGTGGGCATAGTGACCAGAAGTTACATAAAGGTTCTTACCACCGATACCTGGAGTGATAACCTCCTGATAGTTGTAAGGACGGAGAAGACGGCGCAATAACTCTTGCAAACGTAGACGAAGTTGCGTACCCTTTGGTAACCAAATAGGTAAACCCTTACCTACACGATCAGAGAACATGAAGAGTTCCATCTCTTTTCCAATCTTGCGGTGGTCACGTTTCTTAGCCTCTTCGAGCATAACGAGATATTCATCAAGCATCTTTTTCTTTGGGAAAGAGATACCATAGATACGTGTCATCTGCTCACGCTTCGCATCGCCACGCCAGAAAGCACCGGCAACGCTGGTAATCTTAATAGCCTTGATAGCACCCGTTGATACAAGGTGCGGACCACGACAAAGGTCGGTGAAACTACCTTGTGTATATGTTGAGATGGTTCCATCCTCGAGATCCTGCTCAATGTGCTCCACCTTATATTCTTGTCCATCAGCAGTAAACTCCTTAACGGCATCTGCTTTAGATATATCATGACGCACAACTTGCTCGTTCTTCTTAGCAAGTTCACGCATTTTCTCTTCAATCTTTGGGAAATCGTTCTCAGAGATAGCCTGACCCTTTGGTGGCATTACGTCATAGAAGAAGCCATTTTCAACAGCAGGACCGAAACCAAACTGTATACCTGGATAAAGTTCCTGTAATGCTTCTGCAAGAAGGTGGGCAGAAGTGTGCCAGAAGGTGTGCTTACCTTCCTCATCATCAAACTTATAAAGAGCAATCGTTGCATCCTCATTGATAGGACGATTGAGCTCTACTGTTTCGCCATTTACACCGCAAGATACAACGTCACGGGCGAGAGCCGGCGAAATGCTCTCGGCGATTTGATAACCAGTTACGCCCTGTTCGTACTCACGAACGGAACCATCTGGGAAAGTGATTTTAACCATACTACAAATTAGTTTTATAAATCAAAGTTGTGGCAAAGGTAACACTTTATTATGAGAATGAGGAATATAAATGTGATTTTCAACAAATCAATTGGTAATAGAGATTCGCCAAGTGCTATCAATTCGCACTTAATAGTCTATACTGACTTAAAGATTAGGTGTATAATCAATCAGACGGGGAAAGGTTATGGGAGTTTGCTTTGCTTATTCTCACCTTCTGTTACTTGCTTCATTAACCAAGGACTCTTATTTAACGGTCGAAGATGATTGATATCGAACTGAATCGGCTTAGAAGGGCGTTGCTTTGGCTGTCGTCCTGCTTTGATATCAGCTCGGAGTTGTTGAGCTGCACTAAAGTCTTTCCATCGATTTAGCATATAATCTAATTGGGTAAGTGCAGTTTGCTTGTCTCCTACCCTATACAAACAATAAGCTCGATTAAACCAATAATCACGATTGTCAGGCGAGATATCTATCGCGTGAGTATAAGCAACGATAGCACTATCATAACGTTCTTCACGAATATTAGTCATTCCATAAAGTTCATAGATATCAGCTATATAAGGTTGTAGCTCTAAGGCACGCCGACAATCGCTATCGGCTCCTTTATAATCTTCTAGATGGTACTTGGATAAAGCCATAAGATACCACGCTTCATAAAGGTTTGGCTTTAAACCAACAATACGAGAGAATATTTGCATGGAAGTAACGTAATATCCTTGATCTAGCGTTCGCCTCCCTTCTTCCATCATCTTATTGATGTTATACTGGGCTGCTGCTGGCAATGTCAAGAGACAGAGCAAGGATACTACGATACCACGCAACATATCACTCTACTTACGTGGAGGCTTCACACGATAGTTACAACGCACCTTTCCTTGCAAAAGGGCTTTCAACTTACTATTTATCATCTGCTTGCGGAATGGGGAGAGATGATCAGTAAATACTTTGCCATCGAGATGATCGAATTCATGCTGAATAACACGGGCAAGGTAGCCTTCAATCCATTCTTCATGTTCAACAAGATTCTCATCAACATACTTCACATAGATGCGCTTGGCACGTGTCACAGACTCATGAATACCTGGCAATGATAAACATCCTTCTTCTAAAGTTTCAGTCTCTGAATCATCGAACTCTAAGATATGTCCGTTGATGAAAGCATGACGAAAACCTTTATACTCAGGGAATGTATCTGAAAGAACATCCAAATCAATAACTACCACACGAATAGACTTTCCTATCTGTGGAGCAGCCAACCCTACACCATCACTGGCAGTATTGGTCTCAAACATATTTTGTATCAGCTGCTGCAAATCAGGATAGTCAAGAGGAATATCCTCTGCTACTTTGCGCAACACAGGCTGACCGTATGTGTAAACAGGTAATACCATATTACTTCTTTAATTAATTATTGGGTTTTAGGTCTTATTGCATTAATCGAGTCGATTAAACAAAGCACACTCATCGACTAAAGCCCTTTAGACCTCATGTAATCCTGAAGAATAATTGTTGCAGAAATCTCGTCAACAAGCCCTTTGTCCTCACGACGTGTCTTTTTCTTCACACCACCAGCAATCATCGCTTGATGCGCTATCACAGAGGTAAATCGCTCATCATAATAATCGATAGGCATCTCTGGATGTAGTTTACGCCAACGATTAACGAAGTTTTCTACACGAGCTAGATTCTCACTAGGTTGACCATTCGGCTGAATAGGCTTACCTATTACCAATTGATCTACTGATTCCTTGGCAACATATTGTGTCAAGTAATCAAAAATATCGGATGTGGGGATAGTCGCTAACCCATTTGCAATAATACGCAATGGGTCAGTGACTGCCAATCCTGTACGTTTCTTTCCGTAGTCTATTGCTAGAATCCTACCCATTTACTTTGCGAGCAACCAAGCATCAGCATAAGTTGCACGAAGCTGATTACGGCTTTGTACTGCAGCAGCTTTACTGTCAAATGTAGCAGCGACAACACGATACATATTATTACCAGAATTGAAAGCTACCTGTGCTGAGTAACCTGCATTCTGCAAACGTTGCTGCAAACCTTCTGCATTAGCCTTTACACCGAAAGAACCAACAACAACGCTATAAGCCTTCAAGCCAGCACCATTCACAACTGAAACATTCTCACGACGAACAGGCTCATTGTCATAGTTGTCAACAACTGGAGCTTGATTTACAGGCTGCTGCACTGTCTCAACAGGAGCAACAACAGGAGCTTCCTGCTTATTGCTATCATCATTATCTGTAGATGTCTGCTCTTGGGCTTTTGCCTTTTCATAAGCCTTCTTGTATGCACTCTCACTAGACTTACAACCAGTGAATGACAATGCCACACACATTGCAGCACCCAAAACCATCATTTTTTTCATAATCCGTTAGTTATTTATTGGTTATACTTTTTATTCTTTTATCGTGCGAAGTTACGAAATAAGCTGCAGAAGTTAAAAAATAACGTAACTAAAGTTTGTTAAATAAGGTATTTGCAATATTTTTAACACAAAATACAAGCCATTATATTGTCAGTACGCGAAACTTTGACTATATTTGCCAATGAATAAATTATGTTTAACTAACATTTTAAAGTAAGAGATTATGAAGACATTAGGTTACATTGGAGCATTCCTCTGCGGTAGTATTACAGGTGCAGCACTTGGGCTTTTGTTGGCTCCAGAAAAGGGAACAGACACACGAACAAAGATTGCTGATGCTGTTGACGACTTCTGCAAGAAGCACGATCTTAAACTTAGCCGTAAAGAGGCTGATGAATTTGTAGAGGACATCAAGGACGCAGCAGCAGAGACTATCTAATTTGTTGAAATGTTTTCTAACGATAACAACATTGAAACAATAGCGCAACTCGTTGAGGCGTTAAAGCATTACATCGGGCTTCAATCAGAATATCTGAAGCTCGATGTAATTGAGAAGATTGTGCGGTTATTGACTGTAATTACTATATTTACAGTTTTTAGCGTAACTCTTCTCATCTCATTGGTTTATTTTTCTTTTGCAGCAGCTTATGCGTTGCAAACATTGATGGGTTCGCTTATCCTGGCTTTCCTAGTCGTTGGTGCTTTCTATTTAGTACTACTCATTTTCTTTATCTTATTACGTCATCGTTTAATCGAACGACCATTAGTAAGATTCTTAGGAAGCCTTTTAATGTCAAAATAAGCTTATGACTGACCAGAAAACTATCACTGATTCTGAATATAAGTCGTTGAATGACATTCGACTTCGGAAAGCTCAGTTGCTTACCGACTTAACCAAAGACAGCAACAAAATAGCTGACTTATGGAATCAGCTCATGCACAAACCCAAGAATAATAATACACCAACACAACGCTTCTCTGGGCTTATCAATACTGGAGCCGGCGTATTAGATGGACTTATCTTGGGCTGGAAGCTCTATCGGAAGTTTGGTGGTATGAAGACTTCCCGCTCCTCTGATAAAAAGAAATTTGGCTTATTCCACAAAAGAAACAAGTAATAGCAGTTTTTCAAAACTGACTTTAGCAAACAAAGAAATAAGGTGTATCAAAAAGCAAATAGCAATATCGATACACCTTATTTCATATTCAATAGGGAAATCACAAAATCACAATCACAAAATCACAAAATCAATTATGGTAGTATCATGCTTTTTCTTTATGTAGATAATATATCATTATATATTATTATTTATTAATAAGGTATTATATTATATTATATTAGGAATCCCTTTTACACATTGAAAATCCTTTTTGTGATTTTGTGATTGTGATTTTGTGATTGATGTGATTAATTGAACTTTATCCCATTAGGCAAAGGTCAAAAAAACAAATCATTCTGTCTTATCGTTCCTCATTCTTCATTTGTTTATCTCTCTGTAACACAAGTTATTACAGAGCCATTTGCAATACTTGTTATCCCAGTACCTCGAAAAACTAATGTTTTCTTTAAAATTCTACTTACCTTTGCAGCACAGAAAAGAAAAAGAAGCACCATCCTCTACCTCCAACCGCTGACTCTTAACCTCTACCTAATGCATGAAACAGCTACAATGGAAGAAAGTCGTAAGTTCAAATGTTAATGATTAAAGTTCAAAAAGGTTAGTATTAATAGGCTCAGAGGTTAGTGTTAACAGGCTTAAAGGTTAGTATTAATGACCAATAGGTAAAATAA
>NZ_AJIN01000026.1:0-5141 GCF_000257925.1 Prevotella sp. oral taxon 306 str. F0472 | reverse complement strand
GCTGTGCGCAAGGGAAACCTTATAGCTAAGGAATTTGCGAACAACAAGGTCGATGTGATTATCTATGCCGTGGAACGTTCCTTGGATAGCTACAAGTTTAACCTGCTGCATAATAAGCAGCTTTTCATCAATCAACTGAAGACGAACACGCTTGGCAGTCGTACCATCGATGAGGGTTCGATGGATGAGGACAGCGGCATGAACTTCTCAGAATACGTAGCAGTGCTTTCAGGTAATACTGACCTTTTAGAGAAAGCAAGATTGGATAAGAAGATTACCACCTTGGAATCAGAACGCAAGAACTTTCTCCGTGAGCGTGATGCCGCAACGGGCAAGTTGGCAGAGATTGAAAGTTCTGTATCCTTCCATACGGATAAAATCAAGGAGGCACAGTCTGACTTAGCTCTCTTTGAGAAGCGTGTGGAGTGTGATGATGAAGGTACACCTATAAATAAACTGACAATCAAAGGTGTGGAAGACAGCACCGATATCAAGGCTATTGCTGCACGTCTGCAGGAGATAGACGAAAAAGCTCGCACCAAAGGAGAGTATAATAAAATCGGTGAAGTTTATGGTTTTTCCATAATGGTCAAGACGGAGAGCACTTCAAAGGATTTGTTTGATTGTTCGGTGAACCGCTTTTTTGTGAAAGGGCAGGAGTCTATCTACTATACTTATAATAACGGTAAGTTGGCAACAGACCCGAAACTTGCGTGTCAGAACTTCGTTAATGCCTTGGAGCGTATTCCAAAGGTGATAGAGTCGCATGAGAAGGAAATGGCAAAGGTTGTAGCCAATAAAGACGTTTACACCAACATTGCCAACAGTTCTTGGAAAAAAGAGGACGAGCTTCGTTCACTTAAAAGTGAAGCTGCTGAATTGGACAGAAAGATTGCGCTTACCCTTGCTCCACCAGAGGGGGAAAAAGAGGAAACAGAAGAAATGAAGCAAGGAGAGGGTTTATCCGACCATTATCATTCTGGAGGAGTAAAGAACGAAAGCTATCTTGTCCAAGACAAAGAAGATAATAGCCGTTTACAGAGTTTTAGACCCAAATGGAGGCACTAAACACATGCCGAGGGGCTAAATAAAAGTCAGACATCCGTATTGAATGTCTGACTTTTATCATTATACCTGCAAATAACCTTTTAGCTTATCTATTCCTTCTTTGTGCTTATCGGGAGTCTGTTTCTTAAGTTTACCTATATTCAGTAGTTTCCATTGTACAGATGGATATAGGCTTAAATCACCTGCGCAACATTTATCCCACTGTGGTGTTCCATCCTCAAAGGAAACGAGGAAATCCTTGTCTGTATTTGTAAGGCAGTCATTTACCTTTTTAATAATGGATTCACGAGCCTGCTCATAGTCTGTATAGGTAAATGGAATATCTGACATTCCCTTGAATTGGTTTTCAAGTGCCTCCTCTTGGTTTATGTTATTAGGAGACAAGGATTCCACGATAGGCTTGTCGCTTCCCAATAAACATAAGATGAGCCCGTCTTTTACACTTTCAAGCCTTTGGTCTTTCATGTATTTGCAGTCAAACATGTCACGTGGGTGCTGTCGGCTGAGGGCGGCTGCAATCTTTCCCCCATAAAGTTGAGCATAAGGAACTATACGTGCCTTACAGCTGGCTTGAAACTCTTCCATCGCTTTCGAACAGAGTTCCATAATTTCAACCTCTCCAAGTATGCCCCGCTTTGTACCATTTACCTCTATTTTCACCGTAGCACCATCATGCGTGCACTGCAATTTCCATACTTCGGATTTATGTACCACATGTATTCCGGGAATGGCACGTTCTATACTTGTTTTCAGTTCTCCAAGATGTTGATTTATCTTTTCCAAACTTGCTGTGCGTGGCTCTATCGGAATATAGGTAAGGTCAATATCAACCGAATAACGCGGCATATTCTGGTGGAACAGGTTAATGGCCGTACCTCCATGAACTGCAAAGTCCGTTATCTTGTAAACCAAAGGCATAATGCGTAGTAACAATGCCACCTGCTTTTTATATTGTTGATCATTCATAGTCGTTTAATTCTTTTGGGATAATCATCTTATACTTGCTGATATATATACCGGATTTGACGAGTTGGAGTTTATGTGTCCCCAAATCTATTTTTGTAAGGTCTAAGTCTTCATACCAATAATGCCCCGCTTTCTCAGCCATATATAGAAACAGCCTCTTCATTTTGTAATGTTTTGTGGTTTCCAATAACGATTGGACGACATTCGGACGCAGAGTTGTCAACTGTTCCATTATATAAAATAGATCCATATAGTTATATTGGCGTGGTGTTAGCAGCAGACATTCCATAAAAGCCTGCTCAGGGGAGGATATAAGCAGCCTCCAGTCCAAGTATGTTAAAGTTGTTATCTGTGCACTGATAAACACCTCTGTCTTGAAAAACTTAAATTCACGGTCGAAAATGTCATGCTTCATCCATTGTGGCATTTTATCACTTGCCGTTGATACCATTAACAGGGGTTTACCCATAGGAACATAATGGTTGAAGCCCCAAAGCTCCAAAGCAGAATGCGCTGCAACACGAAAACTCTTTCCTACTTGTTCGTTGAAGGACTGCAAAGCACCAAAAGCGGACAGTGTGTCGCCTGTGCGGTACATGACTCCCTTACATAGAGAGGATAACCAACCGGAAGAACGATATCTGCTCAACAACTGCCTGGAATAGCCATGCTCTACGAGCCATGTCGCAAACAGCAATCCGTTCTTTTGCCCGGATTGAAGCATTTGGTTTATTTTTTTTCCTTTTAGTACACTCATAGTTTACTTGCTGTAATTAAAACCAACCGCAAAGGTACAAAAGACTTTACTAATTACAGTCGATTGGTTGAATTATTTTCCCGAAAGTAAACTAATAGTTGACTTGCAGGATAATATTTCAACCATAGTGAGGAAAAAGAGTATGAAATAAAACATGAACATTTCCAACATACTTGTATAGAACTAACTTCTACCAACCTTCTCGCTTCCGTACCATTTCATCTATCTCTTCCCGAAGGAAAAGTAACCTGCCATTGGCTTTGAGATAGGGAATTTTTCCTGCCCACACCCAATTATAGATGGTCTTTTGTTCTACTTTGAGCATCTTGGATACATCTATGATATCCAGATATTCCGGTTTCAGGGGTGGATGGACAGTTGTATCAACAGATTGCTCTTGCAGAATCAGCAGGCGGTCGAGTTTGTCCTCGACGCTTATCAGCTTGTCAAACAGGCGTTTTTGCCAAGTGTCTTCGGTTTCATAATCTATGTACGGCATAGTTCTCCTTTTTGATAGTTACCATTGGTATCTTGTGCCAAGATACGTTGTTCTTTCATATAGGCGATGTATTTCTTTGCAGTTCTGTCCTTGATTTCCATTTCGCGCATCAGAACCTCACAAAGTTCTTGGTAAGTGAGCTTGAAAGAATTTCGGAAGGCTTCTTTGACAACGGCAATGAGTTCATCAGTCTTGCGCTTTTCCTTGTCCTCTTTAGATTTCTCGCCACGATAGACGTGCATGTCCTCAGCCTTATCCCAGCCGAAAAGCATCATCGGTACGTCCAACGGACTTCCGTCACGGACTTTCAATGCTTTTACCACTGAGTATTCGGGATTATCGTCTTTCTCTATGGAAAGAATTCCTGCTGCTTTGCGCTGCAATTCTGAGCCGATATGCCCACGGAGTTTGATTCCATTCGGTACGAAGTGTAGCACGCAGATGATACAGGTATTATAAATCCCCGCCAAGCGATAAAGCTCGTCCACAATGGCAATACTTTCCGTTTCATCGTTGGCAGAACGTATCAAGTCGGCTATTCCGTCAATCACCACGAGATGGATACCTCCATGCCTGTGATGAAACAAATCCATACTCTCACGGATAAGTTTCAGCCTGTCCTTGCGGGACAGAGAGGCAAGATACAGAGAATGGCAAAACTCCGGTACTGCCGTCAAAGAAGCCCTACGCAGTGTCTTACCCAAGTTCTTGTGCAGTTGTGCCTCGGACTGTTCCGTGTCATAGTGCAGGACTGCCAAGCCTTTGGGATTGGCGGTAATCTCCAATCCCAAGGTCTTTTCTATCGGCAATCGTTTTTCTCCCAACGCTCCGGCAAGGATGGCACCCACATAGTTGCTCTTGCCCGTACCCTCACCTCCGGTAATGCAGAACAGGTTATCCTGTGTGCCGAGTGGCACACCGTTTACTGCTACTACTGATTTGGAAATGTCCGGTGGATTCTCATAATCAATCTCACAGGAACGTAACATCATCATGGTTTGGCTATATAGATCTGAGAACATCTTGGCAAGCAGCTCTTTCAGTTCCTTTGCCCCGTTGCCTAAGGCAAAGAAATCTGAAATGTCTTTTTCAGACTTCGTACCACTTAGCGGAAGTGAAAGGTTCAAGACCTTGTATTCCACCAGATGTTCAGACTGTTTATGTGCCTCCCGTACACCTGTTTCATCCGCATCATATAAGAGTATTATATGCCTAAAACGAAGCTGAAGGCTCTCAATGATACTTGTCGGTATCTGTGCCGTTTCACTGTTAAAGCAAATCGCATTGAAGCCGTGTGCATACAATGAGAGTACATCCTTTTCTCCACCTGTAATGAAAAGCATATCTCCTTTGGCAGGAATCTGCTCCATTCCGAAGCAATACGTGGTAGGCATCCGTCCACCATAAAGAAAGCGGATTTTTGGACTGTGAGGTCGGTATATCTTTACATAGCCGTTTCCGATATAGGCAAACATAGGTTCCGTAGGTGAGCTATAAAGTTCAAACTTCTTGCCTTCAGCAGATACACTTTCATAGCGTTTAAGACTCCGTACACGAAAGCGACGGAGTGTATCCTCATGGATGCCGTAATGCGCCCAATAGTTCAGCAGACCATCGTTAAATGGCTGTATCTCAAAACTATATGGACGTTCTTCCGTACACTTGTTCATATCAGCCTTAGGAGTGGGAACAATAGTTTTTTTATATGCTGACGTGATATGGCTGCTATGCTTTTCACCATCACATAAAGAATACAATCCAAGTTCTTGTACTATCGTTTCCAATACTTCGGGAAAACTTGTTTTCAGGTTCAAATTACGGAGGGTTGCCACAAACCAGAAGCAATCCCCA
>NZ_AJIN01000025.1:0-127872 GCF_000257925.1 Prevotella sp. oral taxon 306 str. F0472 | reverse complement strand
CTGGTGCAGAATAACTCTTCTTTACTTGCTTTTTTCTCATTACTTCATTGATTAAAATAGTTGTTATTTCGTTCTTATTTTGCTCTAAATCGAGTTCGCAAAAGGGCATAAAAAAGCGAACAAAGGAAACTCTTGAAAGTCCTTTGTTTACAGGGGTTACGGCACGCTTCGCGCGCGCGTATGCGAGAAGAAAAAATGTGTTATTAGACGCTAGGTGCGAATGTGTGTGTGTGTTAGCAAATTATTTGGATTGACCAAAGATAAAGTGCAAAAAGATGCAAAGAATTCGATAATTCTTTGCAGTACTTCGTTCACTTGATATGTCATTGCTAATTGTTTCACGGCGGCAAAGGTAAGAAGAATAAATTGAATGGGCAAGGAAAAGAAGAAAAAAAAGCCCTCACCCCCTCTCCGAACCAACGGTCACTGACCAACGGGAAGTAATGGAGAGGGGAGTGAAATGTATTGTTTGCTGGGGATTGGGAAGGGAATTGGGAAGGGAATTGGGAAGAACTTGAGATAGTCACATTATAGATAATACGATTGGAATTACACCTTATATTATATAAGAAACGTAATTGCAACATCAGGAACTTACATGAAAGAACGATTATGGCATGAGGAAAGAAAACGTTAAAAGTATTTATAAACATCCCTTATATAAGTATAATTCCTTATCTTTGCTTATCATTTTGACACTTGATAAAGTTTAGAAATATGAAGAAGACTCTAATATTCTTATTCATGTGCCTTCCTTTGATGGCTATGGCACAAACAACTCTTACGCCAGAGCAGCAATTGGAACAGGCGCAACGCCAATTAGAAGAAGCGAAAGCTGCTTTAGAAAAGGCGAAACAAAATGCGGCTAAAGCAAAGTCTGAAGCAGCAGAGAAAGCTAAAAAAGACGCTGAAGCCATACAACGAAAGATTGCTGAGACAAAAGCAGAAACCGAACGAGTAGCACGTGAGGCTGCGAAGATAAGGGAAGAAGCGAATAAGGATAGTAATAAGAAAGAAGGCACAACCACTGATTCCACAACAAAGAAAGAGGGTAATTCTAATGCTTGGGTTGTACCTACTACTCCTGATAAAGCAGCAGTAAAGGCAAATAATAAAGTTGCAGACAGTAAGAACACAAATGATATTTATCTTCAACCAGGCATTGTTCCTGAAGTAAATGGACAAGTTATATGGACAGAAGAAGTTAATGTTCCTAATGCAACAGCTTCTGAATTATATGATAAGGCGTACGCTTATCTAACCAAACTCACAGAAGGAAGCAACCAATTAGAAGGTAGTAAGGTAGCATTGGTGAATAAGAATGAGCACAGTATCATCGCAACAATACGAGAGAAGCTCATCTTTTCTTCTACATTTCTATCCCTCGACTATACACAATGTAACTATGTGCTACAAGCAACATGTAAGGATGGATTAGCTACATTGAGTATGAGTAGAATCACATATAGTTATGATGTTCAGGGAAATGTAACCAATTATACAGCGGAGAAGTGGATTACCGACCACTATTCAATGAATAAGAAACAAACACGTCTCCTTCCAGTATCTGGTAAGTTCCGCAAAGCTACTATCGACCGTAAAGATAGTATTTTCCAAGGATTCCGTGAAGCCCTACAATAAAAGGCGAACGACATCTATTTCATCTTTTAATTAATAACAAGCAAATAACCAACAAATGGAAATACAAAATAGTACAGCACGAAGACCCGACCATCGCTTACACAGGCAAGAACCCAAAGACCGCTTCTTACCGATTCGCCAGAAACTAAACATTATCTTTATGCTTGGTGCAATCGTGGGTGTAGCAGTTTACTTCTTAAGCGAATCAACCACAACAGGTATTATCATTATCCTTGCTGCGATGGTCTTTAAGATTATCGAATGCATACTTCGTTTTATCCGTTAATGAGAAGATACATATTATTGATTGTTCTTTCCATTACTTCCACAATCGTTGCAATGGCACAGAACAATGACTACCGCCCCATAGACGATGGTACATTTGCTGCAGATGGATACCGAAAAGACCGCAATTTGGGTCGTTCCGATTCTATCCAAAGCCAGCATAAGGAGATTCCACGTGGCATGAAGGTATGGACAATAGATGAGCGTTTCGGTGATCGCAAACCTGCTATCCCTGATACCTTATCTTATATGTTCATGAACAGAGGACTAAGCACAGGACTTCGAGGCGAATACAATACACTAGGGAATCTCGGTTCTCCACGGCAAAACAGAATCTTTATTGATAGAAAACTACCTTCGGAATTCTTCTTCGTAGATCCGTATGATATGTTCATCGTGCAACCAGGGGACTTTCAATTTACCTCTACCCTCTCCCCGATTACTATTCTTTCCTATAATACCGCTGGTAATAGAACCAACGGAGAAGATCGTTTTAAAGCACTCTTTGCTGTTAATGCTGGCAAAGAATGGGGTTTCGGATTCAAGTTTGATTACCTCTATGGTCGTGGATATTATAGCAATCAAAGTACGTCCCACTTCAATTATTCGATGTGGGGAAGCTATTTAGGCGAACGTTATCAAGCTCATCTACTCCTTTCTCTCAATCATCAGAAGGTAACTGAGAATGGTGGTATCACAAATGATGCCTATATCACTCACCCAGAGTCTTTCAATGATTCATACAATGAGGATGAAATCCCTACAGTCCTAAAACAAAACTGGAATAGAAATGATAACCAGCATATCTTCTTCAACCATCGCTATAGTCTGGGATTCTTCCGCAAGATACCGATGACTGAGGAAGAGATTAAGGCTAAGAAGTTTGCTCTCAAATCACAACAAGCTCAAGCGGAGGCAAAAGCGAAGGAAAAGGCGCGCCGAATAGCAAAAGCAAATGGTGATACCTTTGATGAGGAAGCATACGACAAGGAACAACGTTCCTCTGGACGCCCTGATAATGCCGTCATTGCAGGCGATGTTGCGCAGGTTAATCATAAAGCTGATAGTCTTAAAATGGGAAATCGTGAGGTGGTAAACCTAGAAGATTCCGCCCAGATGGCAAGATTGAATAAAGCTGATAAGGCAGCAAAAGACTCTACTTCTCAATGGATGAAGGAAGAATATGTCCCTGTGACGAGTTTTATTCATACAGCTAGATTCGATAATTATCGACGCATCTATCAGGCTTACGATACCCCAACAGATTACTATGCGCAGAATTACTTTAGCTATGGAACAACTGCAAATGATTCTATTTACGACCGAACAAAGCATTGGTCTTTTAAGAATACATTTGCAGTAGCATTGCTCGAAGGATTCAATAAATGGGCAAAGGCAGGATTGAAAGCTTTTGTATCTTATGAGTTAAGACATTATGAATTACCTGCAATTACAGCAGCTACTCCGCCTGCCACGGCTTTCATCAATGGTTCACAGAAATGGAATCAACATGACATTTCTGTAGGAGGCCAACTCCTCAAGGCTCAAGGAAAGACACTCCATTACGACATCAGTGCGGAGGCATGGCTGGTAGGGACTCGTGCCGGACAATTCCATCTTGATGGTCACGCAGACGTTGGATTCCCCTTACTCGGCGATACAGTACAATTAGCGGCTACGGCTTTCTTGCATCGTTCGGCTCCTTCTTTCTATATGGAGCAGTTCTATGGTAAGCATTATTGGTGGAATAACAACCTTGATCAGCAGATTCATTCACGCATATTAGGCGAATTGTCACTACAACGTACACGCACAAAAGTACGTGTTGGCTATGATGTTTTAAAAAACTACACCTACTTCGGACTTCAGAATGATCGTGTAAGAAGTGGGGATAACTATCTCGTACAACACAACAATGTGAATGTTAGACAGGCAAGTAGTCCTATTAGTTTGCTTACCTTACAACTGCAACAGGACTTTCAACTAGGCATACTCAACTGGCAGAATGTACTGACATTGCAAAAGTCAAGTAAGGAAGACATTTTACCTGTACCGACTTTCAATGCTTATAGTAATCTGTTCATCCGATTCAAGATTGCACGTGTACTAAAATGTGACTTGGGTGTTGATATGCGCTACTTCACAAGTTATTATGCTCCAGAATATATCCCAGGAATGGGCACATTCGGAATACAGGAAACGGCTGCAAGTAAGACTAAAATTGGTAATTATCCGCTCTTGGATGCTTATGCTAACTTCCAATTACAGCACACACGTTTCTTCATAATGTTCACACATCTCAATGAGGGAAGTGGCGGAAATTACCTTTTCACACCGCATTATCCATTGAATCCACGTATCCTAAAATTCGGTATTAGTTGGAACTTCTTTAACTAAACAAGCTTCATCAGGACTTTACCATCATTATAATAAATGATTTCAGAACGTGACAACATAAAAACGAATAGTCTATCTGCATGGATTCTAGCAGCTCGTCCAAAGACATTGACGGGTGCGATTGTCCCTGTAATGATAGGAACGGCATGGGCTTGGAAGATGGGTGGAGCTGAAAACTTCCGCTTCCTCCCCGCCCTACTCTGCTTCCTTTTTGCCTTTTTAATGCAGATTGACTCTAATTTCATCAATGATTATTTCGATTGCGTAAAGGGAAGTGACGACAAAGAGACGCGCCTTGGTCCTAAACGTGCCTGCACGGAAGGATGGATTACACTGCCAGCTATGCGCAAAGGATTATTCGTTACCTCTCTGCTCGCTAGCCTCGTTGGACTTCCTCTCGTATTTTATGGCGGATGGCAAATGGTACTTGTTGGTGCAGCCTGTGTACTTTTCGCCTTCTTATACACCACCTTTTTTTCCTATTTAGGCTTGGGTGATGTACTTGTGTTGGTATTTTTCGGTATCATTCCAGTCACCTTTACCACTTACGTTATCCTTCCATCCACGTTACAAGGCGTTTATCCTGAGGTAATTATGACAAGCATTGCTTGTGGATTGGTTATTGATACGCTCCTAATCGTCAATAACTATCGGGATAGAGACAACGACAAGAAAAGCGGAAAGATGACTCTAATTGTGAGAATCGGAGCAGAGAAAGCAGAAAAACTCTATAACTTTTTAGGTTTACTCGCTATCATTTTCACCATACAAGGACGCATTAGCCCCGATAACAATGGGTGGAAAGCCTACGTAATTCCACTGATTATCTATATTCCTTATATCTTCTTGCACACCAAAACACAGCGGTATATGGTGCAAATCAAGCAAGGGCGGGAATTAAATAAGGTGTTGGCTCTCACGGCTCGGAATATCCTAATCTATGGAATACTAACCACAATCGTGGTGCTTATTTCATAATATTGCATCAGCCCGATAGTCGTTCTCCCTCAATCTCACCCCATTTTTAATATTTCAAAATACAAAAATCCCCATGCAACAGCCTAATCTCGAAATAATGACATTTGTGGAACAGCAGATTCTACCCCGTTACAACGCTTTCGGAAGGAGTCACGGACTCGGACACGTGCAGCGAGTGATCAAAAACTCACTAGCATTAGCCGCAGCAACAGGCGCCGATGTCAACATGGTGTATGTCATTGCTGCCTATCACGACCTAGGAATGGAGGGGCCTCGTGCTATCCATCACATCACAAGCGGTAAGATTCTTATGGCAGATGGAAGGCTCAAAAAGTGGTTTTCACCCGAGCAATTAAAGATAATGAAAGAGGCGGTTGAGGATCATCGTGCCAGTTGTTCACGCACGCCGAGGAGCATTTACGGGAAGATTGTGGCTGAAGCCGACCGCGATTTAGAGCCAGAAATCGTATTCTCACGTGCCATTCTCTACGGAATTGAGAATTATCCTGAGAAGAATGAGGAACAAATGTGGGAACGATTCCGTGATCACATGAAGGAAAAGTATAGTCGGACGGGCTATCTCAAACTATGGATTCCAGTTTCACCAAATGCTAAGAACTTAGAAATCATACGCAAAACCATTGAAAACGAAACCCTATTGCGTGATGTTTTCAATAAGATTTATCCACAGTTATTAGCCAAAAATTAAGTAATTACAAGGTCAAAAATACGATGACGAAAGAAGAATTAATGCGGAAGGCTATAGAGCTTTCCATCAAAAGTGTGCGCAATGGTGGCGGTCCCTTTGGTGCTGTCATTGCACGTGAAGGTGAGATTATAGCAGAAGGAAGTAATGGCGTCACGATTTATAACGATCCAACGGCACATGCAGAAGTGACGGCTATCCGAAAAGCTTGCGAGAAATTGGGCACTTTCGACCTCACAGGTTGCGAAATTTACACCTCCTGCGAGCCATGCCCTATGTGCCTCGGCGCAATTTATTGGGCACATTTGGATAAGATCTACTATGCAAATGACCGAAAAGATGCTGCCGATATAGGTTTTGATGACGATTTTATCTATCAAGAGATAGAAGTAAAACCACAATATCGCAAGAAGCCTTCAGAGATTTTGATGCGTGAGGAAGGGCTCGAGGCATTCCGAATTTGGAATAAAAAGACGGATAAAATTGAATATTAAAATACTATTCCGAAGATTTCGATAGGTCTATCCCGTCAGAAAGAGATAGGCAAAAGGATAGAAAAGGAGGTTATGACAGACTGTTCATAACCTCCATTTTATTGGAATATACTTTACAAACGAAATTTTCAATCTAGCATTTTAAATCGAAGAAATATCCCTTAAAATAGAAACGTATATACGTTTTGAGTAAAACGTATATACGTTTTTGGTAAAATGTATATAGGTTTTTGGTAAAACGTATATAGGTTTTTGGTAAAATGTATATACGTTTTTATGAAAAAGTAGGTACATTTTACTAAAAAAGTATAATACTTATGAGTAAATAGTAGGTTCGATTTCTATAAAACACTGGTTATCAACATCTTACAGGAGTATACTAAAAAGCTCTCATAATTCGCGTATTTGAGTACAACTCTTATACTCGTCGAAAATAACGCAATTACAAGCTCGGAATTAGCAATATTCTATTACAAATTAAAGAAGCTAACAATCCTCCTTAATGTAGGAACAGATGCCCTCGTCTGCCCGCACAAATAAATCATAAAGAGCAAGCGTTCACTTCTCTCTACACCTCTTTAATTCATCTGCTAAGGCTACAAAAATAAAAAGATGTGCCTTCCGAAGCACATCTTTATCAATTTATTTCTTTGGCATCAACCCTTCAATATACCTGCAAAGGATGTTGATTCCCTTCACATTCTCACCACCTTGTGGGATAATCAAATCAGCATAACGCTTTGTTGGCTCGATAAACTGCTCGTGCATGGGTTTAAGCACCTCCAAATAACGGTCAACAACCATGGAAACAGTACGACCGCGATCGATTGTATCACGCTGAATATTGCGAATCAAACGCTCGTCAGAGTCACAATCAACAAAGATTTTGAGGTCCATCATCTCTCTCAACTTCCTGTTACTCAGTGCCATAATACCCTCAACTATAATAACAGGTTTGGGTTCTACGTGGATGGTTTCAGGCAAACGATTGCTAAGAATGTAGCTATAGGTGGGTTGTTCAACCGCTTTCCCCTCACGCAATTCATTCACATGCTTAATCAATAGCTTCCAATCGAACGCATCAGGATGGTCAAAATTGATGGCTTTTCGCTCCTCATCAGTAAGCCCCGTCGTGTCATTATAATAAGAATCCAAGGGAACGACTGCAACATAATGAGGCGGAAGGCTCTCAACAATTTTCTTAACAACAGTAGTCTTCCCCGAGCCAGTACCCCCAGCAATGCCAATGATTGTAATCTTATCTTTCATCTTTTTTGATTTTATTTCCTTTTTTATTATCGGACAATCATTCATTGAATAATCCTATGTCCTTCAACATCTGTACATAATATTCAGATTTCTTCTCAACTTTCATCGGATAGGCTCGACTACTACTGGGTTCGCGATAGAGTTTGAGGGTTCGCCCTTCGAATGAAAACTCCTTATAGTCGCCCATCTTCATCTTACGAGCATCTATTTGATAATGATCTGTAAATACTTTTGTAGCTAATTGTCCTGCTGCAAGTACCGCTTTACACTCTGGAAGAACTCGAAGCATACCATCAAGATCGGCTGGTTCAACGATCTCCAAGTCCTTATCAGCCGCAGTCCCAGTCGTTCTTCGGATGCGTAATGCAGTATCGAAGATAGCAATTCCTTTCTCTTTCAGAAAGGCTTTCAGTAGTTCTAACTTATAAGTTTTGTTTTCCTCATCTACAAAATACTGCTTATCACCAAAGAATATATAACCAAATATGCGCCACATATCATTTGTGTAATTAGGATAATACCATTCCATACACCACCGCTTGGGGGCTGGAGGGAAGGTTCCTAACAATAATAACTTCGCATTATTGGGCAACCATGGCTCAAAAGGATGAGTTTCAATTTCCATTGTCTTATTATTATCAAATTAAGCTTATTAGCCTAATTAGCCCTATTAGCCTTATTAGCCTAATAACCCTCTACTACTGCTGCTGCTTAACAAAATAAGTTACCACTGGCAAGTGATCAGAATAACCATCCAACCAAACGCCACCAGCCGTAGTACGCTTTGTATTTCCTTTATATTTACCCGTTTCCTGGAAGAGATAATCTCGGCGGAAGATCTGATTCTTCCAGAATTTCAACTGAGAGAAATCCTTCTTGCCATCCTTATTTAATAGATTCGGTGTCATGATAATCTGATCAAAGAGATTCCATTTACCTTGATATTGCAAGGTTCCTGTTCCTTCCTTTACTAAGAGATTATACCATGGATTATACATATCATCAGCACCTACCTCATTAATTTCAGCTTTCGCAGATAGACACTCATGGATACTCTTATTCGTTGGATCATCATTCATATCACCCATTACTAATACTTTTACCTGTGGATCATCAAGAAGTAATGAATCTTTCAACGCTTTCACCTGCTTCGCACCTAATTCTCGATAATAAGAACCAGCCCCACGACTAGGAAGGTGACAAACGACAACCGTCAAATGTTCACCAGCTAAGGTTCCACTAACCGTAAGGAATCCACGGGTTGCACGTGTACTGTCCTGCGGAAGATCATAAACGTATGGGACTAACTTTGTGTTGCGAATAGTAAAAAGATTAGGGTTGTAGATTAAAGCGCAATCAATGCCACGATGATCAGGACCTTCTATATGCACAAACTTATAACCACGAGCAGCTAAAGCAGGCTGAGCTACTAAATCACGCATGACATGTTCATTCTCAATCTCAGCCAATCCAATCACAGCACAACCAACATTCGGTAAGACATCCGTACCCATCTCTGATAATACAGTTGACATGTTATGCAACTTATGGCTATATTTCATCTCATTCCAATGATAACTACCATTCGGTGTGAAATCATAATCGTTCTTTCCTTCATCATGGGTATAATCAAAAAGATTCTCTTGATTATAAAAACCAACGGCATAAACAGAAAACTTCTTCTGTGCAGAAGTAGAAATACCAAAGAAAATGGTACCAATAAGAGCAAATAGTAACTTTCTCATTATTATTAAATGTTGTTGTTTGTTATCAGCAGTACACAACCCTGTTCCATAACTAATCAATAAGAGACAGGGAATTACTTTTGCAAATGTCGTTAATTTATCCGACATATAGGCATGATTCCCGAAAAATTAATCAAAAAGCCTTTCCTTTTTAAAATTTATTTCGTTACTTTGCACACTAAATATAACATATTTTAATGTAATCAACTATGCAGAAAAAGCTGACACTTGCTGTTTTAGCCTTTTGCAGTTCATCCGTTATGGTGGCACAAAATACCAAAACAGAGATGAACCAGCAGGAGCAAACAGCCAACGCTATGGACGAATCGGCGTTTACATTCACTGAAGCGCAATTAGGTGAAGACAATGACATGAACGACAATGTCACAATTCTTAACTCAAATAGTAACGTCTATGCTTCTCAAGTAGGTTTCTTATACTCTCCGATGCGCTTCCGTTATCGTGCATTGAGCCAGAAGTATAACGACATCTACATCAATGGAGCACCGATGAATGACATGGAAAGTGGACAGTTCCGCTACTCGATGGTTGGTGGTCTTAATCAACAAACACGTAATGTCGACTTTGCCCTACCTTTTGAGAGTAATAATTTCTCAATGACAGGACTAGCAGGAAGTAACAACTATGATTTCCGTGCAGGATCTATGGCTGCTGGGCATCGTATTACTCTCTCTGCTGCTAACCGCAATTACACCCTCCGTGGTATGTACAACTATGCTTCCGGATTCAATGCTAAAGGATGGGCTATCGCAGCAAGTGTTGCTTATCGTTGGGCAAATCGTGGTTATGTTGAAGGTACATTCTATAACTCATTATCTTATTTCTTCGGTGTTCAGAAGAAATGGAATAATGGTCATTCATTAGCATTATCTACATGGGGTAATCCTACCGAGCGTGCTTCTCAAGGCGCAAGTACTGATGAGGCATATTGGCTTGCTAATGATTATCAATATAATCCTTATTGGGGTTATCAAGAAGGGCGCAAGCGTAACAGCCGTGTTGTAAACGATTTCGCACCTTCTGCAATCCTTACTTGGGATTGGGACATTAATAAGAAGATGAAACTCACAACGAGTCTCTTCGCTAAGTACTCAATGTATAAGAGTACAAAGCTAAATTACAACAATAGTGACAACCCACAGCCAGATTATTGGAAGAACCTTCCAAGTAGTTACTTTGATGTATGGAATGAGAGCGATGTGCGCTATCGTACATCACAGGCATACGCTGATTGGAAGACTGCTGTTGCATGGTGGGGCAATAAGGAGAATCGTCAGATTCAATGGGATCGTCTTTACTATGCAAACCGTCAAGCTGCTATTAACGGACAAGATGCGCTCTATTATCTACAAGCAAAGCACATTGATAATCTGACAACATCCCTTTCTTCAACACTCACAAACCATATTGCTAAGAATAAGGTTTTAAATGTTGGATTCTCACTTGGTCAGAACTTTGCTCGTCATTATCAGACAATGGAAGACCTATTAGGTGCTAAGAGTTTCCATAACGTGAATACTTACGCTATCGGAACATACGCAGCTAATGATTCTCGTATCCAATACGACCTCAACACAATGGGAACAAGAGGCTTGGGCAGTCTTGTTTATGAAGGCGATAAGTTTGGTTATGACTATAACATCAACGTACGCAATGGTCAGTTATGGGCTAGCTACAATGAGACTCTCGGCAAACTAAATTATATGGTAGCTGGGCGATTAGCTTATGACAACATGTATCGTACTGGTCATATGCGCAATGGTATGTTTGCAGATAACTCATATGGTAAGAGCAAACATGCAGACTTCGTTTCTGGTGGATTAAAGTCTAGTGCTACACTTACTCTTGGTGGTGGGAATGCACTTTCTCTCGGCTTAGGCTATGAACATAGAGCACCAAATGCAAGCAATGCTTTTGCCTCTCCAGAGATGAACAATGACTTTATTATCAACCTACGTAACGAGCGAATCTTCTCAAGCGAATTAAGTTATCAGTATTCTGGTAGCTGGTTGCATGCAAATCTTAGCGGTTATTATAACCACATGACACATGTAACAGAATGGCAAAACTTCTACTTTGACGATGCTAACTCATTTACTTATGTTAGCATGACAAATATAAAGAAGAATTATTATGGTGTTGAGTTAGGACTCGACTTTAAGATTAATAGCTTCTTAAACTTTAAGGCACTTGGAACATGGAGCGAGGCTAAAAACATCAATAATGCTGATGCTATTTACATGAACTCTACAAAGAGTACATATAATAAGGATGTTGTTTACAACAAGGGTATGCACGAGGCAAACACTCCTCTGAGTGTATATAGTGGTATCCTTAGCTTCCACAAGGCAGGTTGGTTCATCGACTTGAGTGGCAACTACTATGATAGAATCTATCTCTCATACGCTCCTAGTCTCAGTTATGGTAGCACACTTCGCACAATGGGTACAGCTCTTGGTGGTATGGATGCTGATGGTAACTATACTCCATACGCACAAAGTGAGGGTAAAGGCGGATTCATGCTCGATGCATCTATTGGTAAGAGCATCTATTTGCCACATGGTAGCCTATCTATCAATTTGATGATTACAAACCTCCTCAACAACCAAAAGATTGTTAGTGGTGGTTATGAGCAGAGCCGCAGTAACTATACAATCAATAGAGCTACTGGCGCTGCAACAACACGTGCTTACGACTTCTATCGCAACCCAAAGAAATACTATGTAAATGGTATCAATGGTATGTTGAACGTTGCATATAAATTCTAAAACTAAAGAATAGGAACAATTATGATGAGATTTAAATATTTAATGATGGCCGCTGCCTGCGCTCTCTTTGCGTCTTGTATGAATGATAGTTATACAGAGCCTGCAGAGAATGCGCCAGCTCCTTATGGCAATAATGAACTGACAGAAACGAATGTCATCACTATTGCACAACTGAAGAATAACTTTGCAACTTACATTGCTACCGACTTCCGAGATGGTCGCAGCTTTGCTAAAGTTGATGATGATATTAAGATTAAGGCAATAGTAACTAGTTCTGACGTACAGGGTAACGTTTATCAAGAACTAGCTTTACAGGATGCGACAGGTGCTATCATTGTTAGTGTAGCACAAGGTGGACTCTATGGAGCATTACCTGTTGGTACTGAGATATTGGTTAGCTTGAAGGATCTTTATGTCGGCAACTATGGTAAACAGGCTCAAATCGGTGTACCATCGAAGAATGCTACAGGTGCAGATGTCATTGGCAGAATCGGTCGTGCGACATGGGATCAGCACTACAAGATTCTTTCTACAGGACATAAAGTTGAGCCTACTCTCTTTGCAACAGGTTCAACTCCTACAACGTGGAATCTTGATACGGACGGAGGTAAGCTCGGTGTAATCCGTAACGTTAGTTTCAAGAGTAGCAACAACGCAAAGGTGAAAGACACCTTCGCTGATGCGAATGGCGGTGCGGGAAGCGTTAGTTGGACATTGAATGAGCAGGACGGAAGAAAGGTAATTGTATATAACAGTAACTTTGCTGACTTTGCGAATGCTAAAGTTCCAACTGGTAAGGTAGACATCACTGGTATCATCAAGCGTTTCAATAACCAGTGGGAAATCATTATCCGCTCTTTGGACGATATCAAGCCCGCTGAACGCATAGATCCATTTGCAGGACTTCCTGGTACAGGCGATGGTACACAAGCTAACCCAATTGACGTTACTCGCGCCTTAGCTTATATTGCTTCTGGTCATGCTGATGCTACAGAATACTATATAAAAGGTAAGATTTCCTTAGTCAACAGCGTTGATACTGGTAATTATGGTAATGCTGAATATTACATATCAAATGACGGCACAACCAACAATCACCTCATGGTATTCCGTGGCTATTGGTTGAATGGTGCTAAGTTCACTACCGCAACAGCTCCACAACTTGCTGTTGGAAAGACAGTCGTTATCCTCGGTAAGTTGAAAGACTATAATGGTACGCCAGAGATTGACCAACGCAGTAAGATTATCTCAATTAATTAACAAGTAAAGTAACAATACACAAGATGAAAAAGATTATTTATTCAATGATGGCATTGGCTATCTCAGCCACAGTTTTCACCAGTTGCGAGGATGTACCATCGCCATATAACATGACATTCGAAGAGCCTAATGTCACTCCTACCCCACAACCAACCACTGATCTCAATACAGAGGCTACCGCTTGGACGGTTGCAGAAGCAGTACAGAAGATACAGGCAGGGCAGACTACAAATGGGGAGGCTTATGTAAAGGGTATTATCTCTGCTGTAACTTTCTACGATCAGAACCATAAGAGTTTGTCTTATTATCTCTCTGATAATGGAACCGATAAGACGCTTCAAGTATTCTCTGGTAAGGGTGTAAATGGTGCTGACTTCGCAGCTAAGACCGATTTGCAGGTTGGTCAAACAGTTGTTGTTAAGGGTAATCTCAAAGCTTTTACTAACAAGCAGGGACAGACTATCATGGAGATAGATAAGGGTAGCAAGATTATAACTATTGGTGGCTCTGCAACCCCACAACCATCAGGTGTAGCACTCGCTGCAACATTTGCAACAGGCGAAGACAATTTCACCATCAATAATATCACCCTTCCTTCAGAGCTCACGTTCGTTTGGAAACATGATGCAAAGAACAAGTATATGAAGGCTTCTGCACACAAAGGAAGTGACAACTATGCTTCTGAGAGCCGTCTCGTCTCTCCAGCCTTTAGCCTAGCAGGTAGAACTTCTGTTACACTTTCTTTCAAGCACGCAGCTAAATTCTTTGCCAATGCAGCCAACGAGTTTAAGGTACAAGTATCAACAGATGGCACAACATGGCATGACGTAGCTGTTTCAGCTTATCCAACAGGTAACGATTGGAAGTTCATCGATGCTACTTGTGACCTATCAGCTTATGCAGGTCAACCAACTGTTTATATTGGTTTCCACTATACCAGCACAGCAACAACTGCTGGTACATGGGAGATTAGCAACGTAGAGGTAAAGTAAAAAACAATATGAAATATTTGGCAGGGTGCAGAATTATTCGTAATTTTGCACCCTGTTGAGTGTAGTCTCCTAGTTTATTCATAGGAGAAGAACAAAGACGAGTTACATTATTAACAATTAGATAATAACAAAATGAAACAAGGTATTCATCCAGAAAACTATCGCCCCGTCGTATTCAAAGATATGTCCAACGGCGATATGTTCCTTTCAAGATCTACATGCAAGACTACAGATACAGTAGAGTTTGAAGGCGAAACTTACCCAGTGGTAAAAGTCGAAATCTCAAGTACCTCTCACCCATTCTATACAGGTAAGAGCAAACTTGTCGATACAGCAGGTCGCGTAGACCGCTTCATGAGCCGTTACGGTAAGTTGAAGAAGTAATCGATAAATATCTTTCGATTTAAAGACATATAAAGTGCGAACAAACGTAGTTGCATATACGTTTGCTCGCACTTTTGTATTCAAGAGAAACTAGCATCCTCTAACAAAGCAAGCACACAACCCGACACAATGAACAATAAACTAGTTAGCAAGGGTATCTTAACCCTTACCTTATTCACCTTAGCTGTATGTTCTTCATGCAGCAAAGACGATAGCGGATCCTCCTCCACAGGACAGAAAGAGACCATCGTTAATAACACAAACTCAAATATGAAGGATATCCGACCAGCAACACATCGCCTTGAATTTCCAAGGCTAAAGGGCGGAAGCAGTACTATTCTCACACACGAACTGAACACGGGTGAAGTGAATTACAGCGTGGAATGGGATGTTGTTAAGAAGTCGAACAGATGGACTTGCTACGAGATTTATGCGAAAAACGCTGAGAAGAACGTACCAAGGAAGCCATACACCGACCCAAATCAATACCCCTTTGACCCGCTCTTCCCCGCAAATGCCTATTATACTTACGACCCTATCTACGGCTCTGGCTACGACCATGGGCACATCTGTCCCTCGGAAGATAGGAAATACTCAAGGGAATCGAATGACCAGACTTTCTATCTTAGTAATATGCAACCTCAAGTCCATGGCTTCAACGCTGGAGTTTGGGAAACAATGGAAAGCAAGATGAGAACCTATATCACTGCTGCCAAAATCTCAAAAGATACACTCTTCATCTGTCGCGGTGGTACGATTGATAAGGCAGGACAATTCATGACCATGAGAAGTAATGTCATCGTCCCCAAATACTTCTTCTCAGCTGCCCTGATGAAGTATAAGGTGTACGGAAAAGATAAGTGGGAGTACAAGGCTATCGGCTTCTGGTTTGAGCACAAGAATAACAATGACCGCTCGCTTGTACCCTATGTTGTCAACATCAGTGAGCTTGAACAACTCACGGGTATAGACTTCTTCTGCAATCTACCTGATGACATTGAACGAAAGGTAGAAAGCGTATCAAAAGAGAAAATCATTGACCTCTGGAACATACAATAGGTTCTTTCTGCTACGAAAGAACGGACTTTACAGATTGTTTCACAACAGCTCTGTCTAATCTTTCTCACCCGTTTGCGAATCGTCTACTACCCGTTCCAGCATGATTTAGCACCCGTTCCAGCATTATTTATTACCCGTTCCACATTTCCTTCTAACGTGTTGCGCATCATTTACACACGCGTATAAATTTAGTTTCATCATGATGAAACACAAGTTTCACCATGGTGACGAAATAGTTTCACCATGGTGAGAAAACAATTTCACCATGGTGAAACTAACAAAAGATACGGAAGGGAAAAAACACAAGACGCATGAGTAAAGAACAGGAGACAAGGGAGAAAGAATAGCGGAACCTATTAGACAAAGAGCGTGAATAGGGTGCAAAAGGATTTGAATTAGCATAGATGGAAATGTAAATATATTAGGTATAAATGATGTGGAGATAGGAAGGTGTTTTCACGACGCAATATCCCTTAAGAGCACGAACATTATTGTCTTGATTCTTAAAGGACTTAAAAACGGGGGCTATGATTAGTATTTTTCAGAATTTATAAGTACCTTTGCCATGTAGCAGAAGGTGTAAGAGAAAGCTAGCCAAAGTTATGCTATTACACACACTACCAATATATTATAAGAGAAGCATACTGAATGAAAGAATTTATCATATCTGAAGTAAAGACAGAGACAGCTATATTAGTGGGCCTCATCACAAAGGAGCAAGACGAAGCCAAGACGAAGGAGTATCTTGACGAACTCGAGTTCCTTGCTGATACCGCAGGTGCTGTTACCGTTAAACGATTCACACAGAGAGTGAATGGTCCGAGTGCTGTTACCTACGTTGGTAAAGGTAAGCTCGAAGAAATCAAAGAATATATCAAGCAGAAAGAGGACGATGATGAGCCCATTGGTATGGTTATCTTTGACGATGAGCTATCAGCCAAGCAGATGCGCAATATCGAGCAGGAACTCGGGGTAAAGATACTAGATCGCACCTCTCTCATTCTCGATATCTTCGCTATGCGTGCGCAAACAGCCAATGCGAAGACACAGGTAGAATTGGCACAATATCGTTATATGTTACCTCGCCTACAACGCCTATGGACACACTTGGAGCGTCAGGGTGGCGGCTCTGGTTCTGGCGGTGGTAAGGGGTCAGTAGGTTTGCGTGGTCCTGGTGAGACTCAGTTGGAGATGGACCGCCGTATCATCCTCCAGCGAATGTCCCTCTTAAAGCAGCGATTAGCCGAAATAGATAAACAGAAAACAACTCAACGTAAGAACCGTGGGCGTTTGATCCGTGTAGCACTAGTCGGTTATACGAATGTGGGCAAGTCAACAACTATGAATCTGCTCGCCAAGAGTGAGGTGTTTGCCGAGAATAAGCTCTTTGCTACCTTAGACACAACCGTGCGTAAAGTAGTTGTAGAGAATCTTCCATTCTTACTTGCTGATACCGTAGGATTCATCCGCAAGCTCCCCACAGACTTGGTTGATTCGTTTAAATCGACACTTGATGAGGTGAGAGAAGCTGACTTACTTTTACATGTTGTGGATATTTCTCACCCTGATTTCGAGGAGCAGATACAGGTTGTAAACCAAACGCTCACCGAACTAGGGTGTGCTGATAAGCCCTCTATGATCATCTTCAATAAGATTGATAACTATCATTGGATAGAAAAGGAAGAGGACGATCTCACGCCAGCAACCAAAGAGAATATCACCTTGGAAGAACTCAAGAAGACCTGGATGGCTAAGGAACAGGAACAATGTCTGTTCATCTCAGCTAAGAATAAGGAGAATATAGACGAGTTCCGAGACGTGCTTTACAAGAAGGTGCGTGAGTTGCATGTGCAGAAGTATCCCTACAATGACTTCCTTTATAACATCGAAGAGGAATAAATATTATTGGGCTAATGAGCCTAATAAGGCTAATCGGGCTAATAAGATAAATTGGGCTAATAAGGCTAATTGGGCTAATAAGGCTAATTGGGCTAGTAAGGCTAATTGGGCTAGTAAGGCTAATAACAACAACTAAAACAAAGAATTATGCAATATCGTTCCCTAACACCTGAAGAGATAGACCTTCTAGAGAAGAATAGCTGCTGGGCAGAGGATTGGACTCGTGTGAAGGTTGCAGAGGAAGACTTTCAAGCAAAGTTCTTCCATCGTGTAATGTTTTATGGTGATATCCGATTGGGAAAATGCCAGAAGGATATAGAAATAGCAAAGGATTTCGTTAAGCACTCGGGTATTAACGATGCCACCTTACGCAATGTCACGATAGGTGATAACTGTTTAATAGAAAAGATAGGGAACTATATCAATAATTACACCATTGGTGACGACTGCATTATCTCAAATGTCTCTGTTATGGAGACAACAGAGGGAGCAACCTACGGAGAAGGCAATCTAATTGCTGTGCTCAATGAGGTAGGCGATGGAAACGTGATACTATTCCATGACTTGAACAGCCAGTTTGCTGCATTCATGGTTAAGCACTTCAATGATAAAGACCTCAAGAATGCAATACGTAGGCTCGTTTCGGAAGAGATAGCACGCACCAATCCTGACCGCGGTACCATTGGTAATAACGTGAAGATTATCAATACACGGGAGATAACAAACACGGTTATACAAGATGATTGTGAAATATCAGGTGCTAGCCGATTGAGTGATTGCACAATACTTAGTTCAGAGAATGCAAGTGTATTTATTGGTACTGGTGTCATCTGTGAGAACTCGATTATCTCTGACGGATCTAGTATTGTGAATAGCGTAAAGATGCAAGATTGTTTTGTTGGAGAGGCATGCCAGATAACTAATGGTTTCACCGCCTCACAAAGTGTATTCTTTGCTAATTCATTCATGGCAAACGGCGAGGCTTGTGCTGCCTTCTGCGGTCCTTTCTGTGCATCGCATCACAAGAGCTCACTACTCATCGGTGGTATGTTCTCCTTCTATAATGCAGGATCAGGAACCAACTTCTCTAATCATGCGTATAAGATGGGACCAATGCACTGGGGAATATTGGAACGTGGTACGAAGAATGCTAGTGGTAGCTATCTGTTAATGCCAGCTACGATAGGAACCTTCTCTGTATGCTTCGGTAAGTTAATGCACCACCCCAACACAACAGCTCTCCCCTTCTCGTATCTTATTGCGGAGGCCGACAAGATGTTCCTTGTGCCTGGTCGTAACATAACAACGGTAGGACTTTATCGTGACATACGCAAGTGGCCTAAACGTGATATGCGTCCGCAACAGTCACAGAAGAGTATCGTTAACTTCGATTGGCTATCACCTTTCTCTGTTGGTGAGATATTAAGAGGAAAGAAGATATTGGAGAGTCTGCGACAAGCGAGTGGTGATAACGTATCAGCATACAACTATCACGAATACACCATCAATGCTTCCAGTCTACGTAAGGGTATCAAATACTACGATATAGCCTTGCACATCTACATGGGGGCAGTGCTCAAGCGTGCACATAAGTGGGGCTTCTTTGGTAAACCAGAGACCGAAGTCGGTACTGGTAAATGGAATGACTTATCAGGCTTATTACTTCCTGAATCAGAAGAGATGCGCCTTATCCGTGATATTAAGGATGGTACGCTTGAAACCATACAAGATGTTATTGAACGCTTTACGGAAATCAACGATAACTATCGAGTATATCAATGGACATGGACGTATCGCATGATCCTTGAATATTATGGTATCAAGGAGATTACAGCAGAAGACGATGAACGCATTAAGAAAGACTACATTGAGGCACGTCGTGCATGGATTGCCGAGATTAGGAAAGATGCTCAGAAGGAGTTTGATATGGGCGATGTGGAGCCAGAAGTATTTGAGTCCTTCGTCAATAGCCTTGATCATGAGATAGACTTTGAGAATTGATAACCAACCTTATATACAACAACTAAACTATTATTGTATGAGAAAGTATTTCCTTAATCAAATCTACATGAAGGGGATTTGTGTGGGAGCAATGCTTCTACTAACAACCCTTGCGGGACATGCACAGCGTTACAACTACGAGAGTGTGCCAAATGATCCTATGCAAACGCGTATCTATACGCTGAAGAACGGACTGAAGATTTACTTATCAGTTAACAAGGAGAAGCCACGTGTGCAAACTTACATTGCTGTTCGAACAGGGTCACGTAATGACCCAAAGGAGACAACTGGTTTGGCTCACTACTTGGAACACCTTATGTTCAAAGGAACTACCCACTTCGGAACATCTAACGCAGAAGCTGAACGTCCTTATCTAGACTCTATTGAAGCACGATTCGAACAATATCGTCACATCACAGATCCAGTAGCACGCAAGAAGTGGTATCATCAAATTGATTCCATCTCTCAACTAGCTGCTCGTTATAATATTCCTAACGAGTACGATAAGATGATGACCGCTATTGGAAGTTCTGGGACAAATGCCTACACATCGAATGATGTCACTTGTTATGTTGAGAATATCCCTTCAAATGAGATTGACACATGGGCAAAGATACAAGGGGATAGATTCCAGAACATGGTAATCCGTGGTTTCCACACAGAGCTTGAAGCTGTGTACGAGGAGTATAACATTGGACTGGCAAGTGACTGGCGCAAGATGTATGCAGCTTTGTTTGCAAAGTTATTCCCTACACATCCTTATGGTACACAAACAACGATTGGACTTGGAGAGCACTTAAAGAACCCTTCTATTGTCAATATTAAGAATTACTTCCACAAGTATTATGTACCTAACAATATTGCTATCTGTTTATCTGGCGACTTGAATCCAGACGAGACTGTGGCAACTATTGATAAATATTTCGGTAATTGGAAACCAAGTGCACATATAGATGTACCACAATATGCTGCTCAACCAGCCATCACAGCGCCTATCGACACAACTGTTATAGGTAAGGAAGCTCCTATGTTCTTCATGGGTTGGCGTGCTGACGCTAGTAACTCTCAACAGATTGATACCCTAGAAGTAATTGGAGAGTTACTATCGAATGGCAAAGCTGGTTTATTCGACTTAGACCTCAATCAAAAGATGAAGGTACAAGAGGTCGGTGCGGGCGTTGCTGATATGAACGATTACTCTGTATTCTATCTCTATGGTCAATCTAAGAAAGGACAAACATTACCAGAAGTTCGTAGTTTGGCATTAGATGAGATTGAGAAGTTAAAGAAAGGACAATTCTCTGACGATTTACTTCCTTCTATCATCAACAACTATAAAAGACATTATTACACACAGCTCGATAACAACCAGTTCCGAGCAAAGCAATTTGTTGATGCATTCATCAATCATAAGAACTGGAAACAGGAAGTAGAAAAGATTAGTCGTATATCTAAACTAACAAAGACTGACATCGTTAGGTTCGCTAACCACTTCTTTGGTAATGACTTTGCGTGTGTTTACAAAGAGCAAGGCAATGACACTACTATTAAGAAGGTGGAAAAGCCAGCCATAACCCCTATCCCTACGAACAACGATAAACATAGTGCGTTCTTGGAGGAGATTGTGAATACAAAGGCAACTCCTATTCAACCTCAGTTCGTTGATTATAAGCGTGACCTGACAAAGGCGACAACAAAGAAGGGCTTACCTATCCTTTATAAGCAGGACACATCTAACGATCTCTTCACGCTCTGCTTTGTTCTTCCTTTCGGTGACGAACACGATCCTAAGCTCGCTTATGCAGCTGAATATCTTGAGTATCTTGGAACTAATAAGCTCACAAACGAACAGATCAAACAACAGTTCTATAAGTTAGCATGCGACTATAGCATATCTGAGAAGAATGAGCGCACCTACATCACGCTTAATGGCTTAAATTCAAATATGCCACAAGCTCTTGCCTTATTAAATGATTTACTTAATAATGCAAAGGTGGATAAGCAGGCTTATAACCTCTATGTTGAACAGGTTTTGAAATCACGCAGCGATAATAAAGCTAATCAGCAACAAAACTTTGCGGCTCTGAGAAACTATGCAACGTATGGAGAATACAACCCAACCCGTAATATTCTTAGTGAACAAGCTCTTAGAGCAATGAATCCACAAGAACTACTAAATATGCTGAAAGGGTTGAAGAACTATAAGCAGACAGTTCTCTACTATGGACCATCAAGTCTAAAGGCGATTGATGAACTTGTTAGTAAAACCATTCAATCACCTAAGAAGTTTGCAGAAGTTCCTGCTGCTAAACGTTACGTAGAACAGACAACACCAAAGAATGAGGTGATTATTGCTCCTTATGAGGCAAAGAATATCTATATGGTACAGCTTCATAACGAGAATCAAGATTGGACACCTGAACGTGCCCCAATCATTGCTCTCTTCAATGAATACTTCGGTGGTAGCATGAATGCAATCGTCTTCCAAGAGTTGCGCGAAGCACGTGGACTTGCTTACTCTGCCTATGCACAATATAATACACCTTATCGTTTAGGTGATAAGGAGAGTTTCTACACCTATATTATTACACAGAACGATAAGATGATGGATTGTGTACACGAGTTTAACAAGCTCCTTGACGATATGCCAGTGCGTCAAGCAGGTTTTGATCTAGCAAAACAAAGTTTGATGAAGAGCTTGGCTTCTGCACGTACTACAAAGTACTCTATCCTCACTTCTTACCTTGCAGCACAACGATTAGGACTTGATACCTCATTAGGCGAAGTTATTTACAAAGCTCTTCCAGCACTACAACTGAAAGATGTCATCGACTTTGAGAAGAAGTATGTAGCTAATAAGCCATTTAAGTACATCATTCTTGGTGATGAGAAAGAGCTTGATATGAAGGGGCTTGAGAAGATTGCACCTATCAAGAAGGTTACTACAGAAGAAATCTTCGGATATTAGAACAAGGTAAAAGCGAATAAACAAGAAACATACAAAAACATAATAACAAACAAATAGAAAACGCCGCTGTGCCTTATACAACATAGGCACAGCGGGAAAACAAAACATTATGGCTGAATTCAAATATGCACCAATGTTTCAATTGGGCAAGGATGACACCGAGTACAGACTGATCTCTAAAGAGGGAATTAGTGTAGGTGAGTTTGAAGGTAAAGAGATCCTTAAAGTAAGTAAAGAAGCGTTGACGCTCCTAGCACAAGAAGCTTTCCACGATTGTGAGTTTACGCTCCGTCGTGCACACAATGAGCAAGTTGCGAAGATTCTAACTGATCCAGAGGCTTCAGAGAACGATAAGTATGTTGCTCTCCAATTCCTCCGCAATGCAGAGACGGCAGTTAAGGGAGTATTGCCTTTCTGTCAAGATACGGGTACGGCTATTATTCATGGTGAGAAGGGACAGCAAGTTTGGACTGGTTTCGAGGATGAGGAAGCACTCTCACGTGGTGTATTCAATACTTTCACCGAGGAGAACCTTCGTTACTCACAGAACGCTCCTCTTAACATGTATGATGAAGTAAACACAAAGTGCAACCTCCCTGCACAAATTGATATCGAGGCTGTTGAAGGTGCAGAATATCGATTCGTAATGGTTGCCAAAGGTGGTGGTTCTGCTAATAAGACCTACTTCTACCCAATGACAAAGGCTACCATCCAAAACGAGGGAACGCTGATTCCATTCCTCGTAGAGAAGATGAAGAGTCTAGGTACTGCTGCTTGTCCTCCTTACCACATCTGCTTTGTTATTGGTGGTACATCTGCTGAGAAGAATCTATTGACAGTTAAACTCGGTAGTATTAAGTACTATGATAACCTGCCAACTACAGGTGATGAGACAGGTCGTGCTTTCCGTGACATCGACCTAGAAGCTAAACTCCTAGACGAGGCACACAAGATCGGACTTGGTGCGCAGTTCGGTGGTAAGTACCTAGCACATGATATCCGTGTCATCCGCTTGCCACGCCATGGTGCAAGTTGCCCTATAGGTATGGGCGTAAGCTGTTCTGCTGACCGCAACATCAAGGCTAAGATTAACAAAGATGGTATCTGGTTAGAGAAGATGGATACAAATCCAAGTGAGTTAATACCAGAGGAGTACCGCAAGCCAGGAGAGGGCGCAAAGGGCATTGAGATTGATCTTGATAAGGGTATCGATGCTGTACGTGCGGAATTAACAAAGTATCCTGTATCTACACGCGTCAATCTAAAGGGAACTATCATCGTAGCACGCGACATAGCACATGCTAAGTTGAAGGCTCGTTTGGATGCAGGTGAAGACTTACCTCAGTACTTCAAGGATCATCCAATCTTCTATGCTGGTCCTGCTAAGACACCGGCAGGTTATCCTTGTGGTTCAATGGGACCAACAACAGCTAACCGAATGGATCCATACGTAGATGAGTTCCAGAGTCATGGTGGCTCACTTGTTATGTTGGCGAAAGGTAATCGTACCCAAGTAGTTACTGATGCATGTAAGAAGCATGGTGGATTCTATCTCGGTACGATTGGTGGTGTAGCTGCTGTCCTTTCTCAAAGTAGCATTAAGAGCATTGAGTGCGTAGAATACCCAGAACTTGGTATGGAAGCTATCTGGAAAATTACAGTTGAAGACTTCCCCGCTTTTATCCTTGTTGACGATAAGGGGCATGATTTCTTTAAGGAATTAAAGCCATGGACTGGTTGCAGTTGCGATAAATAAGATGTAAGAGAATATACAACTGAAGAGTAATAGCTTTTACAATTTTTCAACGAGATTATTACTCTTTATAAAACTAAGAACAGCATGAAAGTAGGTTAATACTTACCTAATGCTGTTCTTTTTTATATACTAAATAGGAGCTAAACTTACAATAATATTGAGACTTCATAACCCATTAGATTACAGGCACAAAAGCATTTAATAACTTCATCACGAATCCATTAAACTAAAGCACAATTATACTTTAACTTAAACTTCATTCGTACTTTAACTTAAACGACGATTGTACTTTAACTTAAACCCCTCTCGTACTTTAACTTAAACATCAATAGAGACTCATACACACCTTATATAATAGAAAGGGTTATAAAAGCACCATCGAGGAACAACAAATAATACAAAACAATAGCGTTGAAAACGATGAATATCTTCCCAAAAGGAAGAAGAAAGGTTCTATTTAGTCTCTTTTGTGTTTATATTTGTTAAAAGATGTGTGTACACTATACTATATTACAATAGGTTATATTATATTTGCATCTGCAAAACCTAAAGGTACAGAAACAACAACCTAGTATTAGACAACGAAGTCCTAAATACACCCCTAAAGGACCCCTAAGTCAGATAATTTATTAACAAACTCAACTATAATCAATGAGAAAAGGAAAGATTCTACCAGTAAGTGTTTTCCTATCTTGCTGCTGCCTTAACGCATTTGCCAGTGGTCATGTCAGTTCATCTGACAATCTCGGCAAAAATATGGTGACAGCTGTTACCAAAGCTACAAGCACAGGTATCTTAGGAACACAACAATCGAATGGTGATGTAAAGGTCAATGGTACTGTCGTTGACAATGCCGGTGAGCCAATTATTGGTGCAACGGTAAGAGTAAAGAACTCTCAAAATGGTACAGCAACTGACCTTGATGGTAAATTTGAGTTAAGCGTCCCTAAGGGTTCAACTCTTATCATCAGTTACGTCGGAATGCTTACGCAAGAGGTTCAAGTAACAGGTTCGTCTGACCTGAAGATTACCATGAAAGACGAAGCACACAAGATTGACGAAGTTGTCGTAACCGCTTTAGGTATCAAACGCTCAGAGAAGGCTTTGAGTTATAACGTACAGAAGATTGGTGGCGAACAACTTAGTGCTGTTAAGAACGTAAACTTTGTAAACAGTCTGAATGGTGCTGTCGCTGGTGTGAACATCAACGCTTCAACGTCAGGTGTTGGTGGTGCTACTCGTGTTGTCATGCGCGGTACAAAGTCTATCACCGGTGGTAACAACGTTCTTTATGTAATCGATGGTGTGCCAATGCTCAATAAGAGTGGTGGTGATGTTGGCGGTGGTCGTTACTCAAGCCAACCAAGTGGTGAAGGTATTGCAGATATTAACCCAGACGATATTGAGAGCATCAACGTTCTTACAGGTCCTTCTTCTGCTGCCCTTTATGGTTCAGCTGCCGCTAATGGTGTTATCATGATTAACACGAAACGTGGTGCAGAAGGAAAGGTGAAGGTTGCAGTTTCAAGCAGTATGGAGTTCTCTAATCCTTTTGTTATGCCAGAGTTCCAAAACACTTATGGCAACAAAGCAGGTTCTTTTGAAAGCTGGGGCGATCGTTTAGCAACTCCATCTTCTTACAATCCTAAGAACTTCTTTAACACTGGTCATAGTTACATCAACTCTGTAACATTGACAACAGGTACAAAGACAAATAAGACATATATCTCTGTTGCAACAACCAATGCAACTGGTATATTACCTAACAACAAATACAATCGTTACAACTTTACAGCTCGTAACACAAGCGACTTCCTCAATGACAAGTTACATCTTGACGTAAGTGCTAGTTACATCATCCAGAACACACAGAACATGTATCGTCCTGGTGAGTACTACAACCCATTGACAGCCGTTTACCTTTTCCCACGTGGAGAGGACTGGTCAGCAGTACAGTTGTACAAACGTTACGACGCTTCACGCAAGTTTGCTACACAATATTGGCCTTATGGTGACCAGGGTATGCAGTTGCAAAACCCTTACTTCATTGTTAACGACATGATGACTCCTACAGAGCGTAAGCGTTACATGTTCATGAGTAGCTTGAAGTATGACATTCTTCCTTGGTTAAATGTTACTGGTCGTGTACGTGTTGATAACACTAACACTGAATCAGAGAGTCGTTTCCACGCAAGTGGTCAGGGCATCTTGTATGCAGGTACATATGGTAATGGTATCTATAACCACTCTCAGAGCATCGATCAGCAGACATACTTGGATATGATGTTCAACCTTGATAAGAGCTTCGGTACTGATTATCGCTTAACAGCTAACCTTGGTGCCAGCCTCGAAGACTATCGCTCAAGTGGCGTTGGTTTTGGTGGTCCTATCCTCAAGGTTCCTAACTTGTTCTCTTCTGCAGCACTTGATCCAGTAAACGCGATACCTAATGATTCTGAGTTCCGTAAGCGTAATACAGCAGTCTTTGCTAGTGCAGAACTCTCTTGGAAGGATATGTTGTTCCTCTCAATGACAGGACGTAACGACTGGAGTTCACTCTTGGTAAATGCAAAGGAACCTTCTTTCTTCTATCCTTCTGTAGGTCTATCAGCCATTGTTACTAAGATGGCAAAACTTCCAGAGTTCATTTCATTCATGAAGGTGAGAGGTTCATATACTGAAGTAGGTTCTCCTATCCCTGATCGTTATCGTGGCGTTACACGCGGAACAGTGACCTACCCTATCTCTAATGGTATTCCTTCAACACGTACCATCATGCCTTTCTATGACTTCAAGGCTGAAAGAACGAGATCATACGAGTTAGGTTTAGACCTACGTATGTTCAATAATAAATTGAACCTCGATCTTACTTGGTATCACTCTAACACCTACAACCAGACCTTCTTAGCAGAACTCTCTGCAACATCTCCTTATTCTGGTTTGTATATCCAGGCTGGTGACATTGCCAATACTGGTGTTGAAATGTCTTTGGCATATAATGACCATGTTGGTGCTGTTGACTTTGAATCACGTCTTGTATATAGCCGCAACGTCAATAAAGTAAAGAAGTTGGTTCGCAATTACCATACAGGTATTGACAATCAGGTAATCAACTTTACTGAGACATCAGCTGGTGGTGGTTTCATTCGCGAGGGTGATAGCATGGGTGATGTATATATCACAAAGGTCTTGAAGCGTGATGCTGCTGGCAATATCGCTGTTGGTGCAGATGGTAGCCTTTCTTCTATGGACTTACCAAATGGTCAACGTCTAAAGATTGGAAACACTAACCCTGACTTCACTTTGGGTTGGAGAAACAATATCTCATGGAAAGGTCTTAACCTTTCATTCCTAATCAATGCACGTGTTGGCGGTATCGTAACTTCTGCAACACAGGCTGTTCTCGATCAGTTCGGTGTATCTAAGGCAACAGCAGATGCAAGAGACCGTGGCTATGTAGAGGTTGCTGGTGGACAGAAAGTTGACCCACAGAAATACTACGAGGTTGTTGCAAACCAGCAGCTGATGGGTTACTACTACTACAGTGCAACTAACGTTCGTCTACAGAACGTAAGTCTAAGCTACACATTGCCTAAGACTCTATTAGGACAAGGCTGGCCTGGCGTTACTGTTGGACTCATCGCTAATAACTTATGGATGATTTACAACAAGGCTCCATTCGACCCAGAAGTTGCTGCTTCTACTGGTACTTATGGTCAAGGTAGCGACTATTTCAGTGCTCCTAGCCTAAGAAACATTGGATTTAGCTTGAAACTTAACTTCTAAAACGAATTTCTCATGAAACGAAATATTAATTCTATTATATGTGTTTCGGCTCTTGCCGCATCACTATTAGCTTCTTGCCAAGCTGACTTTGAGGATATAAACCGTGATCATCGTCAGCCAACAGAAACACAATTGGAACAAGATAACCTAAATGTTGGTGGTTTTGTTACTTCTTTCGAAGAGAGTATCTTCCCTGTAGGTTCTTCTGGTACAGGTTATGTTAACGATTATCAGATTCCTTACACACTAGCAGGTGCATGCTGGATTGGCTATATGGCACCAGCTCAAAATAAGTGGGTTGGACGTGGTTTCCCAAGCTACGCTCTAAAGCCATGGAGCCAATACACTTATAATGTAATGGCTGGTAATGCCTTCCGTAACTTCCTTGACGTTAAGAAGCGTACTGCCAATGATCCAGAAGGATTAGCAATAGCACAGATCATCAAGGTTGCAGCAGTTCACAAAGCAACAGATACCTTTGGTCCTATTCCTTATACCAAGGCTGGTATCGCTGGTGCTACAACAGCTGAATACGACTCACAAGAAGATGTTTATAAGGCTATGCTAAAAGATTTGGACGACGCTGTTCAGGCTCTTAGCAATGGTGGACATGATGTGTTCCCTAAGTATGATATCATTTACGAGGGAAATTACACTAAATGGTGTAAGTTTGCTAACTCTTTAATGCTTCGTTTGGCTATGCGCATCGTTTACGCTAATCCAACACTTGCACAGCAATATGCAGAGAAAGCAATCAATAATCCTTATGGTGTAATTGAATCTGCTAAAGACGCTGCACAGCTATCTAAGGGTGCAGGTGTTTCTCTACGAAATCCATTAGTAATCATCAATGGGAGCTACAATGACGTTCGTATGGGTGCAGAGATTGAATCATACCTCAAGGGTTATGACGATCCACGTATCGCCTCTTACTTTGTAAAGTCAAAGAATAATGGTATCGAGGGTTACTATGGCGTTCGTTCAAGTATTCCAAACACAACAGACTACTTGGATAAGACAAAGTCATCTTCTCTCAATGTGCAAGACGCAACACCTATTTACATCATGAAGGCTTCTGAGGTTTACTTCCTACGTGCAGAAGGTGCACTTCGTGGTTGGAACATGGGAGGTGGCTCAGCACAGTCATACTACGACAAGGGTATTGCAACTTCATTTGAAGAGAATGGTTTAAGCTCAGCACAAGCAACAGCTTATGCAGCAAATAGTACAGCAAAACCAGCTAACTTTATTGATGCACAACACTCTGAATATAATGCAACTGCAGCCTCTACGATCACTATCAAATGGCAAAGCAGCGATACCTTTGAAAAGAACTTAGAGCGTATCATCACACAGAAGTACCTTGCTATCTATCCTGATGGACAGGAGGCTTGGTCAGAGTTCCGCCGTACAGGATATCCTCGCATATTCCCTTCTGTTCTAAACGCAACAGATTGTGATGTTGATGGTGACCTCCGTCCTACACGTATTCCATACTCAAATGATGAATACACCAAGAACCTTGCAAATGTTCAGAAGGCTGTTTCATTATTGAATGGACCTGACAATGGCGCAACACGTGTATGGTGGGATAAGAAGAATAAATAACCCTTATAAAGATTATTCAAATGAAGAAATATTATATTTTCGGTCTCTTAGCATTACTCTTCGCTACTGTTAGTTGTAGCGATTGGACAGAGCCTGCAACAAAGAATATCGACGGACTCTTAGCTGATGCTGATGCTGCACAGGCAAAAGCACATGAGGCTTATCTGGCTAACCTCCGTGCGTACAAACTATCAGATCACCAAGTCACCTTCGGGTGGTTTGGTGGCTGGACAGGTGAGAATCCAGCATCACGCTGCCTCTATAATCTCCCTGATAGTACAGACTTCGTATCTCTTTGGGATGGTTTCTCTAATCTAACCAAGGCACAACAGGCAGACTTGAAGCGTGCCCAAGAAGAGAAAGGTATCCGTGCATTGGCATGTGCTCTTCTTTTCGACATCGGTAAAGGTGTTACCCCTGCACAGCCTAAAGCATCAAAGGATAAAGGTGAGACATGGGAACAATACAACCACAACTACTGGGGTTGGGTAGATGGTGATGAAGAGAAAATTAATGCCGCCATTGTAAAGTATGCTAATGCAATTTGCGACACAATCTATAAGTACAACCTCGATGGTTTCGATCTCGACGCAGAGCCTTATATCCCACAACCATTCCAGACCAGTAAAGAGATGTGGCAAGGCGATCGTATGAATCTATTCATCCGCACTATGGGTAAGCGCATCGGGCCAAAGGCTGAGACAGAAGAAGGTAGAAAGAAATTGTTAGTCGTAGATGGCGAACCTTATTGGTTCTCTGCAGATATGGCTCTCTACTTCAACTACTACATTCTTCAGGCTTACAACTGCTATTCTTACACTGATCTTGACACACGCTTCCAGCAGGTAGCTAACAAATTTGCGTCAAAGCAATCAGCTGAGGAGGTAGCTCGCAAGCTCATCGTAACAGAGAACTTCGAGGCTTACTCTGCTAAGGGTGGTGTAAACTTCACGACTCGTGATGGAAAGACTGTCACATCTTACCTTGGTATGGCTCAATGGCAACCACTAAAGGGACGTAAGGGCGGTATCGGTAGTTACCACATGGAGAAAGATTACGCAGCTAATCCTTCTTACAAGTACCTACGTCAGGGTATCCAGATCATGAATCCTGCTATAAAATAACTAAAACATAAATAGACAAGATGAAACATATATTTCAATTCTTAGGTATCGCTTCTATTGCATGTCTCACATGGTCATGTGCAAATGTAGACTATGATGAGGTGGGTAATGAAGGTAAGTTACCCAACGCAATATATATTGATGGTGCAGATGTTGCTCCTATCTCTAAGCTTACAGTAGACGCAGCAGGTGGTAAGGCTAGCTTCACTGCTCGTGCAGCAAACAGACTATCATCTAATGCTACTCTGAAGTTTGCTGTTGATGAGCAAGAGCTTACAAAATACAATGAGGCAAATGGCACACATTATAAGCTATTGCCTGCAAAGTATTACAGCCTATCAACAGAGAATCTCACCATTGATAAGGCAAATATCTCTAATGGTAATATCGATGTAAACGTTAAGCCACTTGGTGACGATTTAGATGCTTCAACAAAGTATGCAATACCTGTGAAGATTGCTTCAGTTGATGGTGCTAAGCTCTTAGGCTCAAGCTCTGTAAAGATCTTCGCTATCGACCGCGTACTCTATACAACCGCTCTACGTCAGAAGAACTTCTACTTGAAGACCGTTTTCCCAACACCTTACACAGGTTTACACGAGTGGACAATGTCTTACGCTATCAAGCTTGATCGCAACAAAGATAACCAGGCAGTTCTCTCTCCAGACTTCTATTCTCGTGTCACTGCTGATGGTGCTTTGCAGATGAAGGTGGGTGAGACAGACGATCCTAAGGCATTTGCTAAGACAAAGCTACAGCCAGGTAAGTGGTATTACATTGCTTGGGTTTACAAGAACCAGCATGTAAGATGCTACATCAATGGCGTACTTGATAACGAGTTCGACGTACCAAAGGTTGAGACTTTCACTAAGTTGAACATGAGTTGGGGCGCATTCGAGGGCTATGTTCGTGAGATTCGTCTCTATGACAAGGCACTCACAGCATTCCAGGTAGCTGATAACTTGTACATTGAAACTCCTGACAATCCAGACTTACTCTTCTATGCACCATTAGACAAGAAGACTGGTATCAAGGATGTATCAAAGAAGCAGAATACTATCAAGGTTTATGTTCCAGGTTCTGGTGATGGTACAGAGTATGACCAAAGCCTTATAACATGGTCGAACGAGAAGTTCCCAGAATAAACATTCAATAAGTAACTAAGCAATATGAAAAAGAACATATATATTATAGCAGTTGCACTCGCAGCTACAACCTTTACGGGTTGTAGCCACGATTACAACTACGATGGCGAATACGACATCCCAGGTTATTTCCATGGCTCTGACCCACGAAACAACTTGGTTTACTTCCCAACTAATGTTCAGGAATATACCAACGACTTCGTTGGTGACATCCCTGTGGGTGAGAATAGTCACACATTCAACTTCACAGCAAACATTAGTCGTAATCTTACTAACGCTACTAAGATTCAGGTGGCATTAGCAGCTGACGCTCCATTGTTGGCTACTACTTACAAAGACTATCAGGTGGCTACTGCTGATCAGATATCTCTTCCTAACAACGGAGTATTCGACTTTGCAACTGGCACAACCCAAGTAAACATACCAGTCACTGTAAATAATCTCCAGAAGATTACCAAACCAACAGTCGTACCAGTACGTATTACACCTTCAAGTGCTGACTTGAAGAATCCATCAACAAACAAGCAGGACTATGCATACATCGTTATTCAACCTAAGGATGTATGGACTGCTAAGCTTATTGGTGAAGGTGGTATAGCAAAGATTGGTGCTTCTTCTACTACATATACAAGTGGCACAACATTGAATATCCAATTTGCTACAACCAAGCAGCTTACTGAAGATTGCAAGGTAGGACTAGAGCGTGACAACTCTCTCTTCAAGAGTGAGGGTGAGGCGAAGCTTGCTCCTGAGGGTATCGCAGTCGCTTCACAGGTAAGTGCAAAGAACTTATCAGATGTGCAAACTACCGTAACATTGCAGCATCCAGAGAAGTTCACAGCAGAGGGATTATACATCCTTCCAATGCGTGCAGTATATTATGACAAGGCTGGCAACAAGCATTACATCCAAGGCGGAGAGGTGCTCATCCCTATTAATGTAGCTGATATCCACTTCGAGGCATCATCTTCAACTCCATCAGGTAGCAAAATCTCTAGCTCAGATTACACTATCACTACTTCTAGAGACTTCTCTTATGGATCAATAGAAGATATGTCAGATGAAGATACGGAGCAGTACACTTACCTCCCACAAGGTACAACTGACCTCACTATCGATTTGAAGCAAACAACAAGTGTAAAGGGTATAAGCCTAGGAATATTTGTCAACGAAGATTATGCTTACTATCCTGATTACGTAAAGGTTTATGGTAGTACCGATGGTTCTAACTGGAAACTCATGTCTGACAAGATTACGATGAACCAAACAACATGGAATGACATCGTTGCTACGAAGACTACAAACGTACGCTACCTAAAGATTGAGTACCACACACTCGAGGCATTTGGCTCATTGTCAGAGATTGAAATCTTTAAGTAATTCCGATAATAAGTAAACATCCTCACGGGTGTTTACAACAAGCAAGAACAAGAGGCTGTATTGCTTCTCTTACCACTACAATAAGTGGATAATGAGATGAGATACAGCCTCTTTTGCGTCATCTCTAAACAACACATATGTGTTACCACTCATTACACATATGTGTTACCATGCGTGACACATATGTGCTACTACTCGTGACACGTATGTGCTATTCCTTGCTACACATAGGAGAACCAGAAGTATCATCAGTATGATACAGGAGTTTCATCAGTACGATACTACAAAGAGACCATCAATCGAATGGGATAAAAGATAGGTTCTCCTGCAAACAAAGAAACGCCCTTCTTGAGTTGAGATAGGCGTTATCTCGCATCAAGAAGGGCGTTTGCTCTATTCAAGACAGACGCAGTCTGCCGCTCTCCTACTCTACCAAACGATAGAGACCAACCTCACTAATGGTGGGGATATCACGTACTTGATGAAGTACCAAACGTACTTCTTTCGCCGTCTGAGGAGCGAATTTCAACAGGCGTTTATGCCCTATCGTAGTACCCTCCGTCACCTTCTTCCATTGCCCTTTGGCATCTTTTACCTCCAATGAGAACTGCTCTACACGCTGTCCCTTTCGGATGTCTTCTTGCACAGAAAGCACATTGAATGTCGCTGGTTGCTTGAGTTTAAAAAGGAACACAGCCGTACCCTTTTTCATATTCGGACGGACGGATGTATCATAATTATCATCTATCAGATTCTGACCTTTACCCTCTAGTAACTGACAAGTAACTTTTGCATTCGCTAAAAGGTTATGCTTAAAAGTAGCATCATATAACTGACGGAAACCACGAAGGCTCTTCACATCTGCCTCCGCAAGCTGTCCTTCCTTATTCGGAGGGAGATTCAAGAGTAAAACTCCATTCATTCCAACTGATGAGAAGTAGATATTCATCAACTCTTTGGGGGTCTTTACCTGATTGTCCTGTTCCTTATGATAGAACCAACCTGGGCGTATGGACACGTCAATCTCTGCAGGATACCATACGAGAGACTTTGCTTTCTCAATGACTTTCCGACTTCCTAAATCCTCTCCACGCATATCGCCAACAGGCTGAGTCAGCATTTCCTGTTGAGAGTTCTTAGCTATGGCATCCTGGTCGAGATTATCCTTTGGAACAACGCTCCACTCCATTTCACGACCTTTACCCGTCTCAGTTCCAACCCATCGAACGTCTGGTCCCATCACAGCTATCACCGCATCGGGTTGTAATTTGCGAATGACTTCATACCAACGCACAAAGTCATAGTGCTGCTTCTTACCGTTGGGTCCTTCACCGCATGCACCATCAAACCATACTTCACTCACCTTTCCATATTGCGTGAGTAACTCTGTCAGTTGCTTAACAAAGTAATCGTTGTATTCCTCTGTACCATAGAGCTTAGAGTTACGATCCCATGGTGAGAGGTAAACTCCAAATGACATACCATACTTATGACAGGCATCACTGACCTCACGAACCACATCGCCCATTCCATTCTTCCATGGTGACTGCTTCACACTATGGTCAGTATAAGCTGAAGGCCATAAACAGAAACCATCATGATGCTTACATGTAAGGATGGCACACTTGAACCCTGCCTCCTTCAACTCACGTATCCATTGGTCAGCATCCAGGTTAGTTGGATTGAAGATCGCAGGAGACTCCGTTCCATCGCCCCACTCCCTGCCTGTATAAGTATTTACCCCATAATGCAAGAAAGCTGTCAACTCCTGGCGTTGCCAGTTGAACTGACGAGCGGAAGGAACAACATTTGCAGCTTTCTTAACAATGTCTGCAGGAGAATCAGATGGATTAATAACAACAAAATTATGCTCCTGAGCGTGCGCTACAGGGAGCAATGCAGGCATACAAAACAAGCAAGAACTTGCAATCGTAGCCCTCAGAATTTTCGAGTAGGCTTTATTCTGCATACGAATAGGTAATTGATTGTAAATTAATTTATGTATTACTCCCCGCAAAATTACGACATTATCCTTAGATAATCAAACTATGCTATCACAAAAAGCATATAAAGACTCTTAAAAGCGGAACTAGCAATAATAAACGACATATAGCCTAGAAATAACACATTTAATTGATAAATTATAGTTAAATATTTCCATAAGTATAAGTAAATTTGTAACTTTGAATCCACTTTAAAAGACATCCAAATAAACGAAATGAATCTAAAGACTAAGAACCAAATGACGGTAGACCAAAACCAAAGTAAGCAGCATAGTCCAGCGACATGGGTACCAACACTTTACTTCGCAATGGGTATGCCTTTCGTTGTTCTCAATATGGTTTGCACGTTAATGTATAAAGGTATGGGAGTATCTGATGCTCAAATTACCTTTTGGACATCACTCATCATGCTTCCATGGACATTCAAACCTGTATGGAGCCCATTCCTTGAAATATACAAAACAAAGAAGTTCTTTGTTGTTCTCACACAGATACTTACGGGATTGTTGTTCGCATTAGTAGCTTTTGCGTTACATCTCCCTTCTTTCTTCGCAATCACCATTGCCATGCTTGCAGTAATTGCAATGAGTGGTGCCACACATGACATTGCTGCTGACGGAACCTATATGTCAGTACTTTCTAATGAGGAACAAGCCCGTTGGATAGGCTGGCAAGGAGCCTTCTATAACATTGCAAAGATTGCAGCAACAGGTGGATTGGTATATCTTGCAGGTAGTCTCATCAAAATATTCGGCGTTACGAAGGCATGGACATTCATCATGCTGATTATTGCTATCATAATGGTTTCTATTGGTATCTACCATTATTTCATCCTTCCGAATCCAAAGAAAGAGGCACAAGAAACACCTCAATCTCTTAGTGACTCATTAAATGAACTACTCAAAGTATTCATTGATTTCTTCAAGAAGCCACATATTCTATACTATATCTTCTTCATCATTCTGTATCGTTTTGCAGAAGGTTTTGTCATGAAGATTGTCCCTCTCTTCCTTAAAGCACCCCGTGCTGAACAAGGTCTAGGGCTTACCGAGCAAGAGATTGGACTTTGCTATGGAACATTCGGAGCTGCTGCTTTTGTCATCGGCTCTATCCTTGCTGGCTATTACATTGCTCATAGAGGATTGAAGAAGAGCTTATTTTCCCTCGCATTAGTATTTAACATCCCCTTTATAGCCTACACGCTCTTGGCTATTTATCAACCAGAAAACTTGATATGGATAGGTGGGGGTATCGTAATGGAGTACTTCGGATATGGCTTCGGCTTTGTAGGATTGTCATTATTCATGATGCAACAGGTTGCGCCTGGTAAGCATCAAATGGCGCATTATGCCTTCGCCAGTGGTATTATGAACCTAGGAGTAATGTTGCCTGGTATGCTAAGTGGACTCTGTAGTGACATTCTTGGTTATCGCAGATTCTTTATCTTTGTCTTGATATGTACCATTCCAGCATTACTAATTACATGGTTCGTACCTTTCACTTATCCAGATACAACAAAGAAAGAAAAGGCCTAATAAGCCCTTAAATAACAAATAGAACATTCAAACAAAATAATTAAAACCAAAACTTATGAGATTAATCATAGAACCCGATTACAATCAGTTATCTAAATGGGCAGCTAATTATGTTATTGAACGTATCAATGCTGCAAAGAATCAAGCTAAACCTTTCGTACTCGGTCTGCCTACTGGTTCATCACCAGAGGGTATGTATGCAGAGCTAGTGAAAGCTTACAAAGAAGGAAGAGTGAGTTTTAAGAACGTTATTACATTCAATATGGATGAGTATGTGGGACTACCTGAAAGTCATCCACAGAGCTATCACTCATTTATGGCAGAGCATCTTTTCAATCACATTGATTGCCCCCAAGAGAACATCCATATACTTAATGGTAATGCTGAAGACTTACAAGCAGAATGCCAACACTATGAAGAAATGATTCGTGAAGCAGGCGGTATCGATCTCTTTCTCGGAGGTATTGGCCCTGATGGTCACATTGCTTTCAACGAACCAGGTTCATCTCTTCATTCACGTACTCGTATCAAGACACTGACATCTGACACTCGTATAGCAAACTCTCGATTCTTCGATAATGACCCAGAGAAGGTTCCAGCACATGCTTTAACAGTAGGTGTTGGTACAGTCATGGACGCAAAAGAGGTTCTAATCCTTGTAAATGGTCATAACAAGGCTGAGGCTCTTCATGCTGCTGTTGAGGGAGGTATCACTCAGAAATGGACTATCAGCGCCCTTCAGATGCACGAGCACGGAACAATTGTATGTGATGAGTCTGCAACAGACAAGTTGACAGTTGAAACATATAAATACTTTAAAGATATAGAAAAGGAGAATCTATAATGAAACTAAATCTAAGTTCACAAATCGTACTAAACCAAGTTCCTAAAGAGTTTTATCACCCATCAACTGCTATCGAGAGATCAGAGATTACGCGCTTTGAGAAAGTGCCTACTGATATATTCCCTACCATAGAAGAAGGTGCTGCCGATATAGCAAATCAACTTGAAACAGAGATTAAGAAGAGAGAACAAGAGGGACGACAACTCGTCATAGGTATCGGCTCTGGCTCATCTCTCACACCAATATTTGAGGAGCTTATCAAGCGTCATAAGGCTGGAAAATTGAGCTTCAAGAATGTTGTTATGTTTAATGCTTACGAGTACTTCCCACTGAATGCGGAGAATGTAAATCGTAGTATCAATCAATTGAAGCAGCGCTTCCTTAATCATATAGATATCGAAGAGAAAAACATCTATACCTTAGATGGAACGATTGCTCAAGACAAGGTACAAGAACATTGCCGTGCCTACGAACAGCGCATTAAAGAGCTTGGAGGACTTGATGTAATCTTATTGGGTATTGGTCGTATGGGTAATATTGCGACCAACGAACCAGGTTCTAGTATCACCTCTGCATCACGCCTTATCCTCATTGATGAGACTGCACGCGAAGAGATGAAGATGAGTTTTGGTTCACAAGAAACCGTTCCTCCATGCTCTATCACTATGGGTATTAGCACTATACTTGCCGCTCGCAAGATTTTCTTAACAGCATGGGGCGAGGAAAAGGCAGATATCATCAAGAAAACTGTTGAGGGTAAGATTAGTGAGACAGTACCTGCATCCTACTTACAAACACATAATGATGCTCATGTAGTAATCGACCTCTCTGCTGCAGCAAAACTTACTCGCATCCAGCATCCTTGGCTTGTTGCTTCATGCAAGTGGACCGATAAGTTAGTACGCTCAGCATTGGTATGGTTGTGCCAGATCACTGGTAAACCAATCCTTAAGTTAACGAATAAAGACTACAATGAAAATGGTCTTAGTGAGTTATTAGCACTCTATGGTTCAGCTTACAATGCTAATATTAAGATCTTTAATGACCTTCAGCATACTATCACAGGATGGCCAGGTGGTAAGCCTAATGCCGACGACACCTATCGTCCCGAGCGTGCTAAACCATTCCCGAAGAGAGTAATTGTATTCTCTCCACACCCTGATGATGATGTTATCTCAATGGGAGGAACACTCCGTCGTTTAGTACAACAAGGTCATGATGTACATGTGGCTTATGAGACATCGGGTAACATTGCCGTTGGAGATGAGGAAGTTGTACGCTTCATGCACTTCATCAATGGCTTTAACCAAATATTCGGCAACGAGCAAGATGAGGTTATCAAGTCTAAGTACAAAGAGATTAAGAACTTCTTGAAAGGCAAGAAGGAAGGTGATATCGACACACAAGATGTACGCACAATCAAGGGACTTATCCGTCGTGGAGAGGCTCGCACAGCTTGTACATTCAATCAGATTCCACTCGACCACGTACACTTCTTGGATCTTCCTTTCTACGAGTCTGGTAAGATCGAAAAGCTCCCAATGAGCGAGGCTGATGTAAACATTGTTAGAGATCTCATCACTAAGGTGAAACCTCATCAGATTTATGTTGCTGGTGACTTGGCTGACCCTCATGGTACACACCGTAAGTGTACAGATGCAGTACTTGCAGCTTTAGACCTTGAGAAAGAAGCTAAAGCAGAGTGGCTAAAGGATTGTCGCGTATGGATGTATCGTGGTGCATGGGCAGAATGGGAAATTGAGAATATCGAAATGTGCGTTCCTATCAGCCCTGAAGAACTACGTGCTAAGCGCAACTCTATCCTCAAGCACCAGAGTCAGATGGAAAGTGCTCCATTCCTCGGAAACGATGAGCGACTCTTCTGGCAACGTTCGGAAGACCGCAATCGTGGAACAGCAAAACTCTACGATGATCTCGGTTTAGCTTGCTATGAAGCAATGGAAGCATTCGTTGAATACAAGTTCTAGTACCTAAAGGGGCTGTAATAGAAAGAAAATCTTTAGATTACGACCTTTAAAAATTAACCCTGTACCTACCTTTCAAGGGTAGGTACAGTTTATACAACCCCCAATATAATCATGTTCTTATCGATTAGAACAGTGATTATAACTAAACAAAACAATCAAAAACTTCCCCATTTAACAAAAATGAGAAAGCATATTATCTTTTCACTTATTCTCTCTTTGTCATGTTTGACAGGGTATGCAAAGACTATCCAAACACCTAAAGATGATGGTGAATTTAGAACTGTTGTCTTTGACGGAGCTCATAGCACCGTCCCTTACCGCATCCCTGCAATTACAGAAACACGCAAAGGAACTTTATTAGCTGTATGCGACTATCGCTTAAACCATAGTGATATAGGATGGAACAATCGCAATGGTTTATGGCAGATTAACGTTGTTATGAAGACCAGCCAAGACTTTGGTCGAACTTGGTCAGACTCTGTTTGCGTTGCACGTGGCAATGAACATGCAACTAACCCTGTACGTGCTGCCTTTGGAGACCCAAGTATTGTAGCAGATAGAACATCTGACAATGTCCTCCTACATTGCGTTGCGGGAAAGTCAGGATACCAGACAGCAACCCGACAGAATCCACAACATGCTGTATTCTTCCATAGTAAGGATGGTGGTAAGACATGGGACAATGGTATTGAACTAACCGAGATGATACATGGTCTTTATGACGGGAAACTACCCAACGGAGGCAAACCTGATGGTATATTCCTTACATCAGGTAAGATTATGCAAAGCCGCTATATACGTAAAGGTAAGTTCTACCGCCTTTATATAGCACACCCAATTAGGCAAAAAGGCGTGGATATCTGCGGTACATTTGTCATCTATTCAGATGACTTCGGATATACTTGGCATACCCTTGGCAACCCTTCAGTCGCTCCTTCAATAGCACAAGATGAATCAAAGATAGAGGAGTTACCTGATGGTAGTGTATTACTTAGTTGCAGGAATGTATATGGTGGAAGACGATTCAATGTGTTCACATATACCAATGCAAAAGAAGCTACTGGGTCATGGGGCAAAGAAGTAATGCCAGAGAACATGACCGCTAAGGAAGTAAATGCATGTAATGGTGGTATCCTCATCGTACCAGCTAAGAGGAATATTGATGGCAAACAACTCTTCGTTGCCCTACAATCTGTTCCTCTCAGCGCAAAGCGTGATAGCGTTGGTTTCTATTATAAGGAAATAGCTCGTTATGCCGATTACTCAACAGCAGCGGCACTTGGAAAGAATTGGAAGAAAGGACTGCGTGTAACTGACGAGTCTTCTTGTTACTCCACAATGGTTAATATGTCTAATCATCGCATAGGCTTCCTTTACGAAGTTCGTGGGCAAAATGATGGCTATGACATAGAGTTTGTTAGTCTCTCATTGAATGACATCACAAACGGAGAATACACGATTCTTCCACATGTTGACCGCACTCAATTCCTCAAAGATGCAGCTCTTGCAAGGAAAGGAAAGACTCAACCAAGAAACAAAAGCAATATAAGAAAGAAATAAGAACAGACGTTTATACTATCCATTTATTATCAAGATATTGACATGAGAAAAATATTCAGCATTCTTTGTGGCATATTACTTCCTCTATCCTCATTGGCTCAGACTACCACTCCTGAGTGGCAGAGTCAATACAGCACAGGACTGAACAAGTTAGAACCACACGCTTATGTGATACCTTATTCATCTGTTACAGCATTGCAGCAACCTGGTGGTTACGAACATTCCACCTACTATATGTCGCTCAACGGAAAGTGGAAGTTCCATTGGAATAGAAACCCCGAGCTACGCCCAAAGAACTTTTATCAACCTGACTTTGCCGTACAGGGATGGAATGACATCAATGTTCCAGGCAACTGGGAACGCCAAGGTTACGGCTTACCTATATACGTCAATGAGACATACGAGTTTGATGATAAGCTCTTCAACTTCAAGAAGAACCCACCTCATGTACCATCTGCAGAGAATGAAGTAGGCGACTATCGTCGTACATTCACTATACCTGCTGCATGGAAGGGACGCCGTGTCGTTCTATGCTGCGAAGGTGTTAAATCATTCTTCTACCTATGGATCAATGGGCAATATGTTGGTTACAATGTAGGTGCGAAGATGCCTTCTGAATGGGATATAACCAAATACCTTAATGACAAGGGTGACAATGTAATTGCGATGGAGGTCTATCGTTGGAGCTCTGGTTCTTACCTCGAATGCCAGGACTATTGGCGTATCAGCGGTATTGAACAGGATGTTTATCTGTACTCCACACCTATGCAATACATAGCAGACTATAACACAACTGCTTCTGTTGACAAACAGACGGATGGCAGCTACAATGGTACTTTCAGTCTAACTACCAATATAAAAGGAACAGGAGCTGCTTCTGTCAATTACACCTTAACGGATGACAAAGGCAACAAAGTGCTCTCCGAAGATAAGACTGTAAACCCGAAAGATGCCGATGCTATCGTAAACTTCACCACAAAGGATGTACAGAATGTAGCTGCATGGAGTGCTGAGCACCCTAATCTCTACACGTTACTTATCACCTTAAAGGATAAAGATGGTAATGTAACAGAGCAAACTGGTAGCAAGATAGGATTTAGGACTATCGAGATAAAGAACAAACAACTCTGTATCAATGGTACGCCTATACTTGTCAAGGGAGCCAATCGCCACGAACATTCTGAACGTGGTCGCACCGTCAGCAAGGAGCTTATGGAACAGGATATTCGTATGATGAAACAGAACAACATCAACCTGGTTCGCTGCTCTCACTACCCTAACGACGCTTATTGGTATCAGCTTTGTGACAAATACGGATTGTACGTTATCGATGAAGCAAACATCGAGTCACATGGTATGGGATATGGCAAAGAGTCATTAGCAAAGGATAGTACATGGCTCAAGGCACACATGGATAGAACTCGCCGTATGTATGAGCGTTCTAAAAACCACCCTAGTATCATCATCTGGTCATTAGGTAATGAGGCTGGTAATGGCACTAACTTCGAGCACACATATCGCTGGCTTAAGAATGCTGATAAGACTCGCTTGATACAATACGAGCGTGCGGAAGAGAACTTCAACACGGATATCTATTGCCCAATGTATCGTTCACTTGATCACATGAAGGAATACGCTAAACGCACTGACACCACTCGCCCTTACATCATGTGCGAGTATCTTCACGCTATGGGTAATAGTTGTGGTGGCATGAAGGACTACTGGGACTTGATTGAGAAAGAACCTATCTTGCAAGGTGGAAGTATATGGGACTGGGTGGATCAGTCGTTCCGTGAGGTAGATAAGAATGGTAACTGGTATTGGAGTTATGGTGGCGATTATGGACCAAAGGATGTTCCTAGCTTCGATAACTTCTGTACGAATGGTTTGATAGCTGCCGATCGCACACCTCATCCACATCTTGCAGAGGTGAAGAAGATTTACCAGAACATTAAATCAGAGCTTGTATCAAACGATAAAGAAATAACGATTAAGGTAAAGAACTGGTTTAACTTCACCAATCTCAATGCTTACCAGCTTAACTGGCAAATTGTTGATGAGAACGGAAAGGTGCTCTCTAAGGGAACAAAGAACGTGGATTGCGCTCCTCATGAAACAACAACTATCACCTTCCCTGCTGCTAACTTGAAGGCAACAACTGAAGCCTTCCTTGATCTCGCATGGCAACCTGTCAATGACGGATTGGTTATCACCAAGAATGATGTAGTTGCTTACGATCAGTTCACACTGAAACAAGCAGCGAACTGCACCACATATCTCCCACGTGAGAAGCAACGCACAAGTTATAAGGTGGATGAGAAAACAGGCGAGTTAACCTCTTTGAAGAATGGCAACAAGGAATATCTTGCTACCCCACTCTGCCTTAGTCTTTATCGTCCAGCAACCGATAACGATGGACGTGACCAATTCGGACTTAGACTCTGGCGTGAGGCTGGACTTGATTCTATCACGCAGAAGGTAACGAAGATTACGCATAAAAAGGACGTAACGAGCGCAGAGACCGAGATTATCGGTAAGAAGGGTAATGTCATTGGAACAGCTCTCTTCACTTATCAACCTCAAAAGGATGGTGCGTTAGCAGTATCAGTGACCTTCAACCCAGACACTGCAATCATCAAATCGCTTGCTCGCATTGGACTTACCTTCCGCATGAATGACGACTTCGGAAAGGTTGAATACGTTGGTCGTGGTGATGTTGAGACTTACAACGACCGCAAACAAGCAGGATTGATTGGGCATTACAACACCACTGCAGAGGCTATGTTCCATTATTATGTGAAACCACAAGCAACGGGCAACCGCACTGATGTGCGATGGGTGAAGTTCTCTGACACAAAGAACCAACTGATGGTTGCAGCGCAGCAATCCTTCCAGTTCTCTGTAATACCATTCTCTGATAGTGTTGTCGATCGTGCTACTCACATCAACCAACTCTATCGCGATGGAAAGGTAACAGTACACTTAGATGCACTGCAAAGCGGTGTTGGTACTGCAACCTGTGGTCCTGGTGTTGCCGAGCAATATCGTGTTCCAGTTAAGCGAACAACCTTCACCTTCGTTCTCTATCCTTTCGCCAAATAGTGTAAACGATTAGAACGACATAAACAATCGCCCTATTCCTTTCCTCTTACCATCATTCAGAGGAAAAGAATAGGGTTTTTCTGTCCCCTAACATTCCTTACGAACGACTTTACTAAGCCTTCTTTTAAAAGGAGAGGATATGCCTAGATAGATTATTAAGGTATATAAGAATCAACTGACGATAGTCCCTCGATACCCTTTTAGAGTTAGTATTCAATCGAACGAGTAATACCATGATGACTGCTTGCCTATAAGATGTATCAAATTCTACAGACGTGTAGAACGAATTATACAAGGCTGTATAACTAATTATACACACGTGTATAACTAATTATACAAGCGTGTATAAAATTGTAGGAAAAGGCTTTCAACGATCGTACTTAACCTTTCTAATGGAAGAGACACCTATTGGAGAGCAATTAGAATACGAACCATTGAATAACAACGATAAAGCTATTAGCAGAGGAGGAGAAACACTTCTCCTTTTGAGAAAGGCATATCTTTGATGCGAGAAGGGCGTTTCCTTGATGTGAGGAAACGCCCTTCTTAAATAGAAGAAAGCCTCTGTTGCTATACAGAAAGCTTCTGTATTTGTAAGTTCTTAATAGATTAACTCAATGAAAGACACTCGTGTAATTCAACAGGAACCAGACTATAATCCCCAATAGAACAAGGGTTATAGTTAATCGGAAAAGACAACTCGTTATCTTCTTAATCAATATTACACCAACGACTAAAGCCAATAACAAGCCTAAGAACTGTTCGAAGTGTTCCATTCTAAAAGATCGTAGTTTCTACTTAAACAAATGTCTGAAATTCATCGGGATAGGCGTCTCAAACTCCATGCGCTGATGTGTCACAGGATGGTAGAAACAAAGAACATAAGCATGCAAACATAGTCGGTGCAAAGGATCATCACCATTGCCATACTTGACGTCACCGCAGACTGGATGCCCCATATCGGCTGAATGCACACGTATCTGGTTCTTCCTTCCTGTTTCCAAACGATATTCAACAAGACTATGGCGCACTGTTCTATCTAACACATGAAAGTGAGTAACGGCATACTTACCGCCATTATCCACTGGAGAACTATAGGTGACATAAGCCTTATTATCCTTCAACCAGTTGGCAATCGTACCTTCATCGTTCTCCATCTCACCACTGACAACAGCCACATAGCGGCGATCATAGACTATATTATGCCAATCTCTCTCCAAGAGCTGTTCGGTCTGCATATCCTTAGCATATATCATTAAGCCCGAAGTGTCACGATCCAAACGATGCACAACATGCGCTGTGCACTTCTGTCGAGACTTGTGGAAATAATCGTCCAACACGGCTTTCACATTGAGAGCAGAGTGACCAGCAGCCATTGAGAGGATACCTATGTTCTTCTCAATCACAACTAAGAAGCGATCCTCATAGACTATCTTCACATAACGACTACGGAACAGATCGTTCTTCTTACTCTTACTTACTGAAACCTTGTCACCAGCTCTTAGCGGATAATCAAACTGCGTTACGCACTTGCTGTTAACCTTTATACCTCGGTTCTGCAACGTTGCTTTCACCTTACTCTTACTCTCGCTGAGGTTAGCTAACAGCCATTCCAGCAATGGAGCATTATCTCTTACCTTATAATGCTTATATTTCTCTTGTGTATATGGGTTCTTTCTTATCATCAGGGTGCAAATGTACGAAGAATAAGTGATACATCTATTAAATCAGTAGAAGAAATTAATTCCCATAGGCTACACGCCAACCTCAATAACTATTACCTATCAATAACAATTCTTCTCATGGCTTGAGAAGAAAGCAAGAGATTTGGGGAAATGGAATAAAAGTAGTACCTTTGCAGTCAAATTATTATATAATAAGGTATTAGAAAAAGATGATTACACTTTCAAACCTTGCTATCCAATTCGGCAAGAGAGTTCTCTACAAAGACGTTAATCTAAAGTTTACACCAGGTAATATATATGGAGTTATCGGTGCTAATGGCGCAGGTAAGTCAACATTACTTCGTGCGATATCAGGCGATTTAGAGCCTAACAAGGGAACTATTGAGCTTGGTCCAGGCGAGAGATTGTCGGTATTGGAGCAGGATCACTTTAAATATGACGAGTACAAAGTGATGGATACTGTCCTCATGGGACACGATAGTCTTTGGCAGAATATGAAGGAGCGTGAGGCTCTATATGCCAAACCAGAGATGACAGAAGAGGATGGTAACCGCGCTGCCGACCTAGAGTTAAAGTTCGCAGAGATGAATGGCTGGGAGGCAGAAAGCAATGCTGCACAACTTCTTCAGAACCTCGGTATTAAAGAGGAGCTACATGAGAAGCAGATGTCGGAGCTATCAAATACAGAGAAGGTGCGCGTTATGTTGGCGAAAGCATTGTTTGGTAAGCCAGAGAACTTACTACTTGATGAGCCTACTAATGACCTTGACCTTGATACCGTGGAATGGCTTGAGGACTATCTAAGTGAGATTGACGAGCATCAGACGGTGTTAGTTGTTTCACACGACCGTCACTTCTTGGACACTGTTAGTACACAAACGATTGATATCGACTTCGGCAAAGTTACGGTATTTGCTGGTAACTATTCGTTCTGGTATGAAAGCTCACAACTTGCATTGCGACAAGCTCAGAACCAGAAAATGAAGGCTGAAGAGAAGAAGAAACAACTTGAGGAATTCATCCGCCGGTTCTCTGCTAACGTTGCAAAGAGTAAGCAAACTACATCTCGAAAGAAGATGTTGGAACGTCTAAACGTTGAAGAGATCCGCCCTTCAAGTCGTAAGTATCCAGGCATTATATTCAGTATGGAACGTGAACCGGGTAACCAGATTCTAGAGGTACAAGACCTTAAAGCTGTTGATCCAGACGGCACTGTATTGTTCGATCACGTAAACTTCAACATAGAAAAGGGGCAAAAGGTCGTATTCTTGTCACGCAATCCAAAAGCAATGACAGCTCTCTTTGAGATTATTAATGGTAATCGAAAAGCAGACGAAGGAACGTACAACTGGGGTGTTACTATTACAACAGCTTATCTCCCACTAGACAATACTGAGTTCTTTAATTGTGACCTAAATCTGGTCGACTGGCTATCTCAGTATGGTCCAGGTAATGAGGTTGCTATGAAGGGATTCTTAGGTAGAATGCTGTTCAAACAAGAAGAGGTTGAGAAGAAGGTAAACGTCCTCTCGGGTGGAGAAAAGATGCGTTGTATGATTGCCCGTATGCAATTACAGAATGCAAACTGCCTCATCCTTGATACGCCAACGAACCACCTTGACCTCGAAAGTATCCAAGCATTCAACAATAACTTAGTTAGTTTCAAGGGTAACATCTTGTTTAGTTCACATGACCACGAGTTCATCAACACTGTTGCTGATCGTATCATCGAGTTGACACCAAGTGGTACTATCGATAAGTTAACCACTTACGACGACTATATCCATGATGAACAAATCAAGGAACAGAGGGCTGGTATGTACTAAAGACATCCAACATGGCATACAATTTGTAGGTGTATACCACGATTAATAGTACTTTAATATGAGCAAGAAAGAAAAGAAAATAAACATAGAAGGCGAAGAGTTGGAAAAGAACTATGATGAGTCTACTATGAACGAAGAGAATACACAAACTGAAGATAACAATGAAAAGGATTCTTCAGAGGAATCTTCTTCAGAAGAGAAGACTGATCCTATAGTAGCTGCACAGAGTGAGGCTGAAGCATGGAAGGACAAGTATATCCGTTTAGTAGCCGAGTTTGACAACTATAAGAAACGTACGTTAAAAGAGAAGTCAGAGCTAATCTTAAATGGAAGTGAGAAGACTATCTCCTCTATCCTACCTATTTTAGATGACTTTGAACGTGCTCTTTCTGACAAGACAGAAGACCCAGTAGCTATCAAAGAGGGCTTTGAACTCATCTTCAAAAAGTTCCTCAAGACATTGGAGACACTGGGAGTAAAGAAGATTGAAACGAACGATACGGACTTTGATGTTGATTACCACGAAGCTATTGCCATGGTTCCTGGCATGGGAGATGCCATGAAAGGAAAGGTAATAGACTGCGTTCAAACAGGATATACATTGAATGATAAGGTTATCCGACACGCTAAGGTAGCAGTAGGACAATAAACAAGATGGCTAAAAGAGATTACTATGAAGTACTCGAAGTAAGCAAGAGTGCTTCTATAGATGAGATTAAGAAGGCTTACAGGAAACTAGCTATTAAGTATCACCCTGACCGCAATCCTGGTGATGCCGAGGCTGAAGCCAAGTTCAAAGAGGCAGCGGAAGCATACGATGTATTGCATGATCCGCAGAAACGCCAGCAGTATGATCAATTCGGATTTGATGCTCCAGGCGGTGGATTTGGCGGTGGCAACCCATTCGGTGGAGCAGGTGGATTCTCTATGGATGATATCTTCTCCATGTTTGGAGATGTATTCGGAGGGCACGGCGGAGGCTTTGGCGGATTTGGAGGCGGTGGTCAACAAGCACCTAAATATCGTGGTTCTGACCTCCGACTGAAGGTTCGCTTATCCTTACAAGAGGTCGCTACAGGTGTTACCAAGAAGTTTAAAGTGCGCAAAGACGTCACCTGTGAGCATTGTCATGGTACAGGTGCAGAAGGTGGAAGTGGCACCGAGACTTGTCCAAATTGTCATGGTTCTGGTGTAGAGATACGTACTCAACAAAGTATGTTTGGTATGATTCAGACCCAAACAGCCTGTCATGTATGTGGTGGAGAGGGTACGATCATCAAGAACAAGTGTACTCATTGTCAAGGTGAAGGTGTTGTCAAAGGTGAAGAAGTTGTCGAAATCAATATCCCAGCAGGTGTTGCTGAAGGTATGGTGGTCAACGTTCCTGGCAAAGGAAATGCTGGAAAGCACAACGGAGTGACTGGTAATATACAAGTGTATATCGAAGAGGAACCTAATGAAACATTCGTTCGTGATGGACAAAATGTTATCTATAACCTCCTACTCGACTTCCCAACGGCTGTACTCGGAGGGCAAGTTGAGATTCCAACTATTGATGGAAGCAACGTAAAGATTAAGATTGAACCAGGCACACAACCGGGTAAGACACTTCGACTAAGGGGCAAGGGACTACCTGCCGTACAGGGTTATGGCACTGGAATTGGCGATCTTGTCGTACATATCAGTATCTATGTTCCAAAGGAGCTAACGAAGTCTGAGAAGAAAGCCATTGAGGAATTGCGTGACAGCGAGAACTTCCGTGGTGATAAGAATACGAAGCGTTCTATCTTTGAAAACTTCAAGAAATTGTTTAATTAACGCCTTAGATTCATTCTACAAGTCGACTAGCTGATTGTAAGATGAATGGTATTAGTCCCATTAGACTGTAACAGCTAATGGGACTAAATGTTATTATATCCATTGTCAAACGCCCAAGATTACAAACATAACACACTACATGACTTACCAAGAAACAGTAGAATATCTATTCAATAGCACCCCTGTTTTTGAGCATATTGGTGCTTCCGCATACAAAGAGGGATTAGAAACGACACGCACTCTAGACGAGCACTTTGGTCATCCGCACACCCACTTTCTCACCATTCACATCGCAGGAACGAATGGTAAAGGCTCATGTTCTCACACCTTAGCAGCCATCTTACAGGCTGAAGGATATAAGGTTGGACTTTACACAAGTCCGCATCTTATTGACTTCCGGGAGCGTATCAAAGTAAATGGAAAGATGATTTCTGAACAAGAGGTAATCGATTTTGTTGAGCAAGAACGCAGTTTCTTTGAACCATTACATCCCTCGTTTTTCGAACTAACAACCGCTATGGCCTTTAAACACTTTGCTGACCAAAAGGTCGATATAGCAATTATTGAAGTGGGATTAGGTGGCAGATTGGATTGCACGAACATTATAACTCCTATCCTTTCTATCATTACGAACATTTCTCTTGACCATACTCAATTCCTTGGAAATACGCTTGGTGAGATTGCAGCAGAGAAGGCGGGAATCATAAAACAAGGTGTACCAGTAATCATCGGAGAGGCTGTGCCCGAGACACAAAAGGTCTTTTTGGCTAAGGCACAGACGATGGATTCATTGATCGTATTTGCTGAAGACATCCCAGCAGTACTCTCTTCGCAGGCTTTACCAGGTGGGGGACGTGCATACGAAACCCGTTTCTTCGGTCATATTAAGGGTGAATTAGGAGGAAGCTATCAAGAGAAGAATGCCAATACCATACTTACTGCAGCTATGCACCTATATAATAAAGGTGTGATAAAGAATACTGAAAGTATAGAAAAAGGCTTTGCGAACGTTTGTGAGATGACTGGTCTCATGGGTAGATGGCAGACAATTCAGAAACAACCATTAGTGATTTGTGACACAGGACACAATGCTGGCGGATGGAAATATCTGTCTCAACAAATCAAGCATACGCCTTGCAAACAAAGAAGAATCGTCTTTGGTATGGTGGATGACAAGGACTTACACTCTGTCATGGGTATGTTACCCGATGATGCCGTGTACTACTGGACACAACCAAGTACGCATCGTGCCTTCCCTGTACATAAGATTTCCGAAACTGCTGATGCTTACGACTTACAAGGAAAACAATATCCAACAGTAATGGAAGCCTATCGAGCAGCTCTTGCTGATGCCGACAAAGATGAATTCATATTTGTTGGTGGGTCTAGCTATGTGGTTGCTGACTTACTAACAGGCTTGCAATAGAAATTCAAAAGGACATCTCTTATAACATCCACGAAGGATAGATGTTTCAAACAAGACATGTGAATGCACAACAATAAAGAACAAGTCGGTCTATAATGAAATGCTGTCTTATTAATAGAGATTAATAGAAAGAGAAGAAAGAAACGCCCTTCTTAAACAGAGAAGAGCGTTTCTTCACGACAAGGAAAGGCTCTTATCCCATCAAAAAGAGCGTCTCTTCATTTTAAACTTGTTGTCTAATTCTATAAGAACAAAACCAAATTAAGAATCAGAAGAAGTATTCGATTATAAAAAGAAAAGCATTAAAGATATGCTGATTAAGCAATAAAAGCACTTCTGGAAAGCAAAGGAAAGAGTGTTGATTAATTGTTTTTAACACAATAGTAAATATCATTTCTTTAGGTTAAGTTTGTGACTTTCGTTTATTTTTATTTACTTTGCAACTCATTGAATTAGTAACTAAAAACAAACGTCATGGTAAATACCGCAGAGACACAATATGTGTGTGGACTGAAAAAAGAGGACTTCCAGACCACTATTGATGGAAAGAAAACAGACCTCTATATCCTTAAGAATGCAAAAGGAAACGAAGTGGCAATCACAAACTACGGTGGTGCTATTGTCGCAATAATGGTTCCCGACAGAAATGGAAACCTATCCAATGTCATTCAAGGGCATGATAACATTCAAGACGTTATCAATTCTCCCGAACCTTATCTATCAACTCTTATTGGACGATATGGCAATCGCATTGCAAAAGGAAGATTCCAACTCAATGGCAAGGAATATAAACTTGCCATTAACAATGGTCCTAACTCGCTGCATGGAGGCAAACAGGGATTCAATGCAAAGGTGTGGGATGCAACACAGGTAAACGAACACGCTGTTGTATTGAAATATACATCCTCTTATGGAGAAGAGGGTTTCACGGGTGAGGTCGAAGTGTGGGTTGCCTATTCATTTACAAACGATAACGAGCTAGTTATCAAATACCTCGCTAAGTCAAATAAGAAGACTATCATTAACCTTACCAGTCATGGATTCTTCTCTTTGGCTGGTATTGCTAACCCAACACCCACTATCAATGACCTAGAATGTCAAATTAATGCTGATTTCTACTTGCCTATTGACGAGACTTCTATACCAACAGGTGAGATAAGAAAGGTAGCAGATACGCCTTTTGACTTCCGTCAGATGAAACCCGTTGGACGAGATATTGATGCTGACAATGAGCAGATTAAGAATGGAGCTGGTTATGATCATTGCTTCGTTCTGAACAAGAGGGAAGAGGGAGAACTGTCGTTTGCTGCACGAATCAAAGAGCCTCATAGCGGTAGAACAATGGAGGTTTATACAACAGAACCAGGCGTTCAGGTGTACACAGATAACTGGGCAGATGGATACAAAGGACAGCATGGAGCAACCTTCCCACGCCGTAGTGCTATCTGTTTTGAGGCTCAACACTTCCCTGATAGCCCTAACCATCCTTATTTTCCATCAGTTATCTTGGAGCCATGTAAGGATTACAGGCAGAAGACAATCTATAAGTTTGGAGTGGAGGAATAACCATCTTATGAATTAATAAACAAAAAAATAAACTAGACACAATGGAAAATCAAACAAAGAAGAAAGGAACTCTAGTGGCAATCATCACTATGATGTTCCTATTCGCAATGATCTCTTTCGTCACCAACATGGCGGCACCTTTTGGCACAATCTGGAAACAACACTATGATTGGGCAGGTATGATGGGAAACATGATGAACTTTGCTGCATACCTATTCATGGGCATCCCAGCTGGTATGATGATTACTAAATACGGATACAAGAAGACTGCTCTTGTTGCCTTAGCATTGGGCTTTGTAGGTATTGGAGTGCAATACGTTTCAAGTACAATGGATGGTAATTCTATCAGTACATACGTCGTTTACCTACTTGGAGCATTCATTTGCGGATTCTGTGTATGTATTCTTAATACTGTTGTCAATCCAATGCTTAACTTGCTAGGAGGCGGTGGTAATCGTGGTAATCAGCTCATTCAAACTGGTGGATCATTGAACTCTCTCGCAGCAACATTAACCCCTATGCTTGCGGGCTCAATGATTGGTGAGATTACAAAAGGCACATCTCTGCAAGTAGTAACACCATTACTTCTTATCGCATTAGGTATCTTTGCAGCTTCATTTGTTATCGTCTGGTTCACCCAACTAACCGAGCCAGAAACAGAGCATGCAGATGTCATTGGTGGTGTTAAGGGTGCTTTGGCTTATCGCCAACTTGTTTTAGGAATTATTGCTATCTTCTTCTATGTTGGTGTAGAGGTGGGTATTCCTGGACAACTCTTATTCTATCTGAGTGAGCCAGTATCTGAAGGCGGTGTTCTTGGCAGTGCAGCTGTAGCTGGTCTCATTGCTGGTATATATTGGTTGTTAATGCTTGTTGGTCGTTTTGTAAGTGCTTTCATCAGCGGTAAAGTTTCTTCTCGCACACAGTTAACAGTAACATCTGTGGTGGCTATTGCCCTCCTTTTAATTGCAATATTCACACCAGAAGGTAGCAAGATGAACCTTACAGTACCTAACCTTGCCGAGAGTACATTGATACATGCAGAAGTTCCAACAAAGGTATTGTTCATCATCTTGTGTGGAATTTGTACATCCGTAATGTGGGGCGTAATATTCAACCTCGCAACAGAAGGACTTGGGAAATACACAGCAACAGCCTCTGGTTTGTTCATGACTATGGTAGTCGGTGGTGGTGTCATGCCATTGATTCAGAACCTCATGGCAACTAAGATTGGTGATATTCAGAGCTATTGGCTAATCGTTGCAATGTTAGCTTATATCCTCTTCTTCGCTTTGATTGGCTCTCGCCCAGCTAAGAAAGCATAACAAAAATACCCTTTCTAATAGCAGATAATTCCTTTTGAATTGTCTGCTATTATAACATAAATGTAAAATAAAAACCCTAACAATCATTTTAAAATATACTAACTAACATGGACATAGAATTTGTAAGAAGTCGTTTCATTAAACATTTTGACGGCAAGACTGGTAATATTTATTTCTCACCAGGACGTATTAATCTCATTGGTGAACATACAGATTATAATGGAGGTTTCGTATTCCCTGGTGCTGTAGATAAGGGTATCATGGCAGAAGTAAGACCTAACGGAACAGATTCTGTAATGTGTTACTCTATCGACTTGAAAGACCGAGTTGAATTTAAGGTAGACGATCCAGAAGGTCCACGCGCTACATGGGCACGATTCATCTATGGTATGGTTCAGGAGTTTAAAGCACTTGGTGTTGATGTAAAAGGATTTAATATTGCCTTTGCTGGTGACGTTCCTCTCGGTGCTGGTATGAGTTCTTCTGCTGCTATGGAAAGTTGTTTTGGCTGTGCCCTGAATGATTTATTTGCTGACAACAAGGTTTCTAAATGGGATATTGCATTGGCAGGTCAGGCAACAGAACATAAATACATCGGTGTTAACTGTGGTATTATGGATCAATTTGCCAGCGTCTTTGGCAAAGAAGGAAAGCTCATGCGCCTAGATTGTAGGAGTCGTGAATTTGAGTACTTCCCATTTGATCCAAAAGGTTACAAGTTGGTTCTCGTAAACTCAAAGGTTAAACATGAGTTGGCAGGAAGTCCTTACAACGACCGTCGTAAGAGTTGTGAGAATGTTGTCGCAGCACTTAGTAAGCACTTCCCTAATAAGAAGTTCGAGACATTGCGAGATGCTAATTGGGAAGAACTAGAGGCTGTAAAAGCAGAAGTTAGTGCCGAGGACTATCAGCGCGCACATTTCGTACTGGGCGAGAAAGATCGTGTACTTGCTGTTTGCGATGCTCTCGTCGCCGGTGACTATGAGGCAGTTGGACAGAAGATGTACGAGACGCACTATGGTTTAAGCAAGGAGTATGAGGTTAGTTGTGAGGAACTTGATTATCTCAACGATGTTGCTAAAGAGAATGGTGTTACTGGTTCTCGTATTATGGGAGGCGGTTTCGGTGGCTGTACAATAAATCTTGTAAAAGACGACTTGTATGAGACTTTCATCAAGAATGTAACCGAAAAGTTCAATGCAAAATATGGACACGAACCAGAGATCTATCCTGTAATCATCAGTGAAGGCTCTCATAAGGTTTGTTAACTCTGATAGTTATAATTGCAAAAGTATAAGCCATAAGCTCATAAAGACTTATGGCTTTTTACTTTGAGAAAGTCAAAATAAACGGATAAAAACGTGATTATAATCATAAAAATTAGTATTTTTACATCTCTATTATAAATGTCTACAACATGAATGAATATTACCAAGGAGAACCCAAACTATTAGTCTCCGTGGATTGTATAGTCCTAGGATTTGAAAACAAAAAGCTTAAACTACTTGTCGGTAAGCGTAAAGTAGAACCAGAAAGTGGCAGATTGTCTTTGTATGGAGGATTTGTAAAAGAAGACGAGAGCTTGAAAGAGGCTGCTAATCGTGTATTATATCAATGCACAGGTATTAAGAATCCCTACATGAGACAAGTCGGTGCTTTTGGTGAAATAGATCGTGATCCAGGTGATAGAGTTATCTCCATCGCCTATTGTGCACTCATCAATGCAACAGATTATAACCATCAAGCTATGGAGGAAAATGACCTACAATGGCTTGAATTAGACCATCTAGAAGAACTATATGGCGATCATCAGAAAATGGTACAACTAGCTTTGGAACAATTACGCAAGCTCCTCAACAATGCTCCTATTAGCTTTAGTCTGCTGCCCAAACTATTTACTTTGACCCAATTGCAACATGTTCATGAAGCGATCTTAGGTACAGAGGTTGATAAACGTAACTTTAGGAAGCGCATTAAACAAGTTGATTTTATAGAGCAAACGAGTCTTATAGATAAAGTAACTAGTAAAAGAGGAGCCCTTCTATATCGCTTCAACAAGCAAGCATATAAGGATTGTTCTGTTTATAAACTATAAGTATCGTGAAAAGTAGAATAACTCTATTATGATCTTAAAATACTATTAGCAGCATCTAAAAACATTTTTATAAAAATGTAAGTTTATTATTTTGAGGTCTCCACATTTATCTCTATATTTGCATTATCAAATTTAAATCCAATCTATATGAATGACAAGGAACTGATGAACCGCGCAGCGGACAACATTAGAATTCTAGCAGTCTCAATGGTAGAGAAAGCCAAGTCTGGACACCCGGGAGGTGCTATGGGCGGAGCAGACTTTATCAACGTTCTTTTCTCTGAGTTTCTCGTTTATGACCCAGATCAGCCAGAATGGACTGGACGCGATCGCTTTTACCTCGATCCTGGTCACATGTCTCCTATGCTCTATGCAGCGCTAACACTTCAAAGGAAGTTCACAATTGATGACATCAAACAATTCCGTCAATGGGGATCTATCACCCCAGGACACCCTGAGCGTGACTTAGCACACGGCATAGAGAACTCTTCTGGTCCATTAGGACAAGGACATGCCTATGCTGCAGGTGCTGCTATAGCAGAGAAGTTCCTTGAGGCTCGACTTGGTCACACTATGATGCAACACAAAATATATGCTTACATCTCTGATGGCGGAGTACAAGAAGGCATCAGTAGTGAAGTCGGAAGATTGGCAGGAAATCTAGGTCTTAATAACCTCATCATGTTCTATGACGCTAATGATATCCAACTTTCAACAGAATGTGGGGCTGTTATGTGCGAAGATACAGCAATGAAGTATCAGGCATGGGGATGGAATGTCATAAAGATAGATGGTAATGATCCAGAAGCTATCCGTGCTGCACTTATCGCTGCAAATAAGGAGGAATTACGCCCAACCCTTATTATTGGTGCAACAATAATGGGTAAAGGAGCCTTGCAAGCTGACGGCAGTAGCTACGAACATAACATAAAGACTCATGGAGCACCACTTGGTGGTGAAGCTTATACTAACACGATAAAGAACCTTGGTGGAGACCTCAATGATCCATTCAAGATATTCCCAGAAGTACAGAAGCTATACGATGATCGCAATGCTGAACTAAGACAGATTGTTGCTGAGCGACATGCTACAGAGGATGCGTGGAAGAAGCAGAATCCATCAAAGGCAGAGCAGATCCAACAGTGGTTCTCAGGTAAGGCTCCTAAAATAGATTGGAGTGGTTTAGTTCAAAAACGTGATATTCCGACACGTAATGGTTCAGCAGCTTGTCTTGGGGTAATTGCAGAGCAAGTACCTAATATGATAGTATCTTCTGCTGACCTCAGTAACTCTGATAAGACAGATGGTTTTCTGAACAAGACTCATTCATTTACTCGTGGCGATTTCAGTGGTGCTTTCTTCCAAGCTGGCGTAAGTGAATTAGCTATGGCATGTATGTGTATCGGTATGATGCTACATGGTGGTGTTATCACTGCAATGGGAACATTCTTCGTTTTCTCAGACTATATGAAGCCTGCTATTCGTATGGCAGCACTCATGCAAGTACCTGTAAAATTCGTATGGAGTCACGATGCATTCCGCGTTGGAGAAGATGGTCCTACGCATGAGCCAGTAGAGCAGGAAGCACAGATTCGCTTAATGGAGAAGTTACAGAACCATGCTGGTCAAGATTCAGTACGCGTTCTTCGTCCAGCCGATAGTGATGCTGCAACCATCTGTTGGCAGATGGCTATGGAGAATATGGATACGCCTACGGCACTTATCTTCTCACGTCAGAATGTAAAGAGCTTACCAGAAGGAACTAATTATGAGGGAACTCGGAAGGGTGCATACATAGTCAAAGGATCAGACGAAGATTACGATGTTATCCTTGCTGCAAGTGGTTCGGAAGTATCGACCTGCGTCGAAGGAGCAGAATTACTACGCAATGATGGAATAAAAGTCCGTGTGGTTAGTGCTCCTTCAGAAGGACTTTTCCGCCGTCAAAGCAAAGAGTATCAAGAAGCTATTTTACCCCAATATGCAAAGATTTTCGGTCTAACTGCAGGTTTACCTGTTACCCTTGAAGGTCTCGTTGGAGCAAATGGTAAAGTCTTCGGACTCAATAGCTTTGGATTCTCTGCACCCTATAAAGTACTGGATGAGAAACTCGGTTTTACCCCAGAGAATCTATACAAACAAGTCAAAGAATATCTAGCACAATAGTTTAACTTGAACCACCTGTCCCCAAGACAGGCTGGTTCGTAAAACCTAAACAGCTTATGGAAATTAAAAAAGTAGGAATAGCTTGCGACCACGCAGGCTTCCCATTGAAGCAATTTGTTATCCAATATTTGGAACAACACAAGTATGCATATAAGGACTTTGGTTGTAATAGTGATTTAAGCTGTGATTATCCAGATTACGCCCATCAATTAGCAGAGGCCATTGAAAATGGTGAAGTCTATCCAGGTATTGCTATCTGTGGGAGTGGAGAAGGTATGGCAATGACACTAAACAAGCATCAAGGTATACGAGCAGGATTAGTTTGGAACAAGGATGTTGCAGAGTTAACACGCCAGCACAATGATGCAAATGTAGTTGTCCTTCCTGGTCGCTTCATTGATAATAAGACAGCAGAGAAGATTCTTGATGAGTTCTTCAAAGCAAGTTTTGAAGGTGGTAGACATGAACGCCGAGTAAAGAAAATAGCAATTCTATAAGACTTAAAAAGAATAGAATATATCTTTTCTACCCTTAAAGAGATACAATTACGACCATGGTAGATTTATCATGGGTGGGATTAAATCTTTATATCAAGGATAACTAGCACTGAAGTCAAAATAGTAACGCTAGTCAGTAAAGAAGGGGAAAGTAATCATAAAGTATAAAGAAGGTGTCTGGAATTATATTCTAGACACCTTTTCGTATAATTAATAACTATTTTTCTTCTTTCCCAACAGGGAATGTTTCTTCTTCAGGCAAGTGGAAACGATAACTACGATTGAACACTTCTCCCACCTTATTAATCTCGAGGAAAGTTGTTCCTCCACCTCCGAAAGACCCCGAGAGATAGGCTATATTATCTTCCAAATCAATGTATCCCTTTTGACGTAGCATTCTTAAAGCTGCAATAAACATCTCTTGGCTAGATTTATGTTGCTGTTGGTGAATGGCAATAACACCATAACTAAGGTTCAACCAACGCTGTACCTTCTCCTTATAACAAATAGCTAATACAGGATTAGGACCACGGAAAGCTGCAAGGTTACGAGCTGTCAAACCAGTCTCACTATCAGTTACAATACCTTTCACTCCCAACTGCTCTGTCGCCTCAATAGCACTTCTAGACAGAAATTCACGCTGGTCATTAAGGTTTGTCATAGGAACGTTTATATGTCCACGCTGGTGTGCATCAGCTTCAGCAGCTTCAGCTATACGAGCCATAGTCTGTACAGCCTCAACAGGATACTTACCACTAGCTGTTTCACCACTTAACATCAATGCATCTGTGTGGCTATAGATAGCATTGGCAATATCTGTCACCTCTGCACGGGTAGGTCGTGGGTTGTTAATCATAGTGTGTAGCATCTGCGTAGCCACAATCACAGGTTTCTTTTTCAAAATACACTTGTTGATGATACTACGTTGAATACCAGGAATTTGTTCAATTGGCACTTCAATACCTAAATCACCACGTGCAATCATAATACCATAAGAGGCATCGATTATTTCATCAATATTATCAACTCCCTCTTGATTCTCAATCTTCGAGATGATTTTAATATCCGAGTTATGCTCATCAAGTATCTTTTGAACTTCCAATACATCAGCAGCGGAACGCACAAAAGAGTGTGCAATAAAGTCAATATCCTCCTCTATTGCCAAAAGAATATTTCGCTTATCTTTCTCTGTTAAAGCCGGTAACTCAATATGCTCACCAGGTACATTTACGCTCTTATGTGATCCTAAATCACCTTCGTTTTGTACCTGTGCAACCAACATAGGACCAGAACTCTCGACAACTAACATATCCAAAGCACCATCATCAAAAAGCACATGATCACCAACTTTTACATCACGAGCAAAGTCTGGATAAGAAACGTTTATAATATCTTTCATTGTATCGACTTCTGGGCGACCAAAGATCTTCACCATATCACCTACTTTATAATGAATAGGATTATCTGTCCCAGTTGTCCTTACTTCTGGACCTTTTGTATCTATCAAAAGAGCGAGGTGTGGAGACACTGTACGTGTGTTACGAATAATCTCACGAATCCCTTCAGGAGTTGCATGAGCTGTATTCATACGAACAACATTCATACCTGCAAAGAAAAGTTTCCTAAGGAAGTCAACATCACAACGTCTGTCACTAATTGAACATACTATCTTTGTTTGTTTCATAATTTGAGTGTTATTGTTTAATTCGACATAGCTGAAAATATAATATATAAGAGTGAAGATAAGATCAAAATACCAACAAACAAAATTGTAAAAACGACTATTGTTGTCTTCCCTACTCCACTTATAGACTTACAGTTTTTCGTCTGTAATATTGCTTTATTTGCGACATTATCCATGAAAACAGACGACGAATCCTGCACAACTTGTGCATTTGAAGCACCTTGTACGAACTGTTCTGTATTAGGAGTAGCAACAACCATATTCTCTCCACAATAAGGACAATTACACTTCAAAGTCTTTCCTCCGTCTGATGTTATCACGAAAGAACGATGACAATGTTTACAAATAATTTGAAATTGCATTCTCTAATTACCTCCTTTCATTCGTTTTATCTAACGTCATCAATAAGGACATGTCCATCTGTTACCTGAACTTTTATCTTTCTAAACACCGTTATACCATGCTCTGATAAGCGAACTTTATACCAGTCATCATCTAATGGTGTAATTTGTAGATTACGACGCAATTCATCGAAGTCGTACTCATTATTGAAATTACCAAAGGCAGCCCACCATTCACCCCATACATCCTCACCCTCATCATAAGCATCAACTCCAAACACCATTTGTTGACAATATGGGGTTAAATAACGTACATAGTAACTTGGATCACCTGATATAAATACAGCTTTCCGATAGAATGAATCTAGAAAAGAACAGACAGACTTCTGTTCATCAGCCTTGCGTTTTACTGCAGCTTCCTGCATCTGCTGCTTTGTACGGATCTGCATAACAGAGTCTGCATGAGCCTTGCGTTGTGCTGCAAAAAGTTTCCTTTCATTCTCTTGCTGTTGCTGCCAATAAATAAAGCCAAAGGTAGCAAAACCTCCAAGAAATAGGACAATTAACACACATAACAGAACCTTTATAGAAGAATTGTCCCCGCCTTTATCCTGCACATCATAATTAGTTGACTGTACAGAAGGCATTACTGGCTGGGCTATTGCAGGCAAATTTACAAGTAAAGGCTGCCCACAATAAGGGCAATTACAATGCATCCTATCGCTTCCATCACTGGTAATAGCAAATGAACGATGGCACTTATTACAAGTCACTTGATACTGCATCACCTATTTTTCTGCAAATTTAAATATTTTATTTCATACTTGGAAATGTTTTAACCAATAATCTATAAGAGAAAACGAGGGCACCAGAGAAGTTTCCCTTATTTCTTTTTTATACTTTTTATAAGGACTATCTACATCTTAAAAGGAACCATTCTCACTTGCAATCAATGATCTTCAATACTGGAGAAGAAACTTTATCACATATAAAATTAGACTATTTTTTCGCACGAAATAGTATAGTTTTTTGATAAAAATAAACTATTTTTTCTTCGACATATACATACTTTCTTATTTCCTTAGATGCACCTTTCCAATGTAATAGGCATATCTTATAAGACAGAAGAATGTGACGTATAATAGAATTTATGGTTATCAATAGCCGAAAAGAGCATAATAAAAGAGGAGCGTCACATCTCGTGAGGCTCCTCTCTCCTTCATTTAAATAACTCTCTGATTGTTACATCTCTTTTAATCCTTAGTGTTCTTTTCTCTTTCTTATGAAATCCTCTTTCACAATCTAAAACCTTTTAAGATGAACTAATTACTATCAATATCTAGTCTCTAGTATTTAAACCTTTTTTGAGTCTTGTCATTAAATAGCTTGTCAGCTATGTTTTGTAACTCTCTAATTAAGTTTTCTAGTGGTTGTTTTAGTATTTACACCTATTTTTATAACTCTCTTTTAATTCTTTGTTTATCTATGTCCACCAAAGACAGAACCATTGTTTGATGATCCTCCACCCATTGATCTGTTACCACCGAACGACGAACCATTACCGAAACTACCTCTTGGTGTACTGAAAGATGGGCTTGGATTGCCAAAAGAACGTGTTGGTTCATTACCTCTAGTAGCATTTCCGAAGCTATGACCTGCACCAAATCCACTATTGTTATTAGGGCGTGTAACAGTTGTACGGGTAGAACTTTCACGTGGCTCATAAGTACGATTCATACCCATAGAACCCTCAAATGTACTCCGTTGTTGATTTCCGAAGCTGCGTGGACGATTGTCTTGTGGATAATTATAATCGTATGAGCTGTAATTGTTGTAACCCCTGTTATAATATCCTCGATTGAAGTTGTCACGCATACCATAATAGTTACTATTGTTTCTTCCGTAGAAGAGATCTCTGCCATAATACCAACTTCTATCACCATTCATACGCCAACTATGAGCTCCACGATAAGCAGAATAGAAACTTGGACGACCGAAGTAATAGTAATCACGACGTGGATATCTTGCGTAAACACTGAAGTGCCAGTAACCAGCATCCCACCTTAATGGGCGATAGAAGTAATTAGCTTCCATGTAAGCTCTATATTGCCAATCGCAGAGGATGTAGTTGAAATCCATATTACGATGCGTCCAGTTAGCTCCATAGAGGTCAACCATAGAGTTTACACTCATGAGGTAATCGAGATTTATCTCGTATGCGGCTTCATATTGCTCCTCGGTCAGATTTAATTCATAAGCCATCTTGTCCGTTAAGAAGAGGGCTTGTATGCGAGCCTGCTCGTAACTCATAGCATTTGCAGAGGCACTGAGAACGAGTGTTGCAATGAGTGTTAATATAAGCTTCTTCATACTTTTTCAATCTTTATAGGTGAATAACTAGGGATGTTAGAAAGGCTTTTACCATCCAATCCCTGTTTTCATGTTGCAAAGGAACAAATATTATTTAGCATCCTAAAAGGATTTCCCCTACATAGAGGGGGATTTTCCCTAAAGGTGTATAATATGTTGGAAAAGGAAGATATACCCCTAATATAATAAGGTGTAATCCTAAAGTCGAAGAAGAGATATTCGTTTGCTATTTCCCTTTTTTTTATTAACTTTGCAGGAGAGAATATGTGTATGTAGATTGTAGAAGTCTTATTTTACTCCTTACTACACACCTATGTCTATTTAAAGAATTAGCTTTATAATATGAAAAAACTTCTTTTATCCTTGTTTGTCATTCTACTCACAAGTGTATTGAGGGCGCAATCTTGGGAAGGAAACAATAGAGATACATCCCGTGTACAGTTACTTAAAGGATTAGAATATACACTGGAGTTGCAAGGGAGTTTCTCGAAAGGGAAAACTCCTTTGTGGCTGAATGCTAATAAGTATGGATTGAGTTCTTTGGATGTAATGAATGGCTATATGCGTGGGGCAATAGAGCGCCCCTTGAATATAGATGCAGGACACAGGTTTGGAGTTGGCTATGGTGTTGATGTGATTGCACCAGTAAACTATACTAGTAAAGTTATTATTCAACAAGCCTACTTAGAAGGAAGTTGGTGGCATGGAACGTTGACTATTGGAGCAAAGGAACAACCAATGGAAATGAAGAATGCTGATTTAAGTACAGGTTCACAGACTTTGGGCATTAATGCCCGACCGATTCCACAAGTGCGATTAGCACTCGGTGACTATTGGACTTTACCATTTGCTAATGGTTGGCTACACCTTAAAGGACACATAGCTTATGGTATGTTGACCGATAAGAACTGGCAACATGACTTCACTCGTTTACAGTCAAAATATTCTGATAAGGTGCTTTTTCATTCTAAAGCTGGTTACTTGAAGATTGGAAACGAGGAAGTGTTCTGCCCTTGGTCATTAGAGATGGGACTAGAGATGGTATCACTTTTTGGAGGAATCTCTTATCTTCCTGATGAGCATGGGAATCTTATTCCATCGAAAGGCAGAACTGGTGTACGTGACTTCTGGTATGCTTTTTTACCTGGAGGAGCAGACAATGGAGAGACAACCTACCAAAACGTAGAGGGTGATCAACTAGGAAGTTGGGTCATGCGATTAAACTATGAAGGTGAATGGAGTTGTGTTTCCGTCTATGCGGATAAGTTCTTTGAGGACCATTCTTCAATGTTTCAGTTAGATTATGATGGTTATGGAGAAGGAACGGAATGGCAACAAAAGAAGAAACGACGTTATTTGTTGTATGATTTTAAGGATTGGATGTTAGGTTTTGAGTATAAGTATAAACCAGACCATTGGCTGAATAACGTTGTTGTTGAATATATTTATAGTAAGTATCAGAGCGGTCCAATCTATCATGACCACACTATCACAGTGCCAGACCATATAGGAGGAAAAGACAACTACTATAATCATTACATCTTCCCAGGCTACCAGCATTGGGGGCAAACGATGGGTAATCCGCTTTATCGATCGCCTATCTATAATGAAGATGGTACTATTTATTTCAAAGACAATCGATTTATTGCACTCCACCTAGGCTTAGGTGGGCATCCTACAGACTGTTTGAAGTGGCGCTTTCTAGCAACTTGGCAAGAAGGATTGGGAACTTATGAAAAACCTTATACACATAAGAAGCATAATGTTAGTTTGTTAGGTGAAACCTCTTATATGTTTAATAGAAGTGAAACAAGTAATTGGTTAAGAGGTACAGAAGTAAAGTTGGGTATTGGGGCTGACTTTGGTGGTATTCTTGAAGGTCCTAATTATGGCTTACAACTAACGCTTAGTAAACGCGGATTGCTGAATAAATAAGGTATAGATTGTTGAATGTTTATAATACACAAAAGATATGTTTAAATCAAATATATTAGTATTCCTGTTACCAGTGTTAGCTCTTCTCTTTTCTTCATGTAGCTTGGAAACTGATAATGACGCTGGTGATTTAGAGGGAATGTGGCATTTAGTTCGAATCGAGGAGTCTGTAACAAATACACACATAGATGTGAGTAACGAAGTAATATTCTGGTCGTTTCAAGCAAAACTCTTACAGCTAGAAGATAAAACTGGTACACACAATAGTTTTCTTTATCGTTTTAATATCAACAATAATCAGTTGGTATTGTCTTCACCTTACCTTTTTGATCGTGAAAATGGCGATCATCTGCTCACAACTTATGACTCTTCTTTGAGTTTATATGGCGTAAAAAACTTAACACCAATATTCAATATAGAAAGATTAAAGGGAGATAAATTGATATTAGGTGATGGTAGTGTAAGACTCTATTTTTATAAGTTTTAAAACCTTGTGATATATTAGTGAATGTCATTATTCACTTTGAAAAGGAGACAAACCCTTCTGTTTTATCCTCATGTCTAACATATAATTGAATAGGATATAACAGATGATATCAATGGAAATTATCCATGTGATAAGAAGATGATTGAACAATACTATATTAATAACAATGTATAAAAGTGCAAGCGAGAGGATGCTGAGTAATGTTTGACGTTGTGTAAGTCCAGCACGGATGAGTTTATGATGTATATGATTCTTATCAGGTCGAAAAAGAGGCTTATGGTGTAATAATCGTACGATGATAACCCTAAACACATCAAAAACAGGTACAATTAATAATGTTACTGAAAGAATAATTGAATCTTTCTGATAGGGCATAACATGTGGATTATACATACAGAATTTAACCATCAAAACACCTAGAATATATCCAAGTGTTAGACTACCAGAATCACCCATGAATATCTTTTGTCCTCTTTCCACTCTACCGAAAAGATTATAATAAAGGAAGGGAATAAGTACACCCATCAGTCCTGCAATTAAGATACAATAGATTCCTAGATTCTCACGAAGGAAAAGGAAGAAGAGTCCACATAATGCAATAAGAACCAAACTTGCCGATAGTCCATCAATACCATCAATAAGATTGATAGCATTCATAACGAATACTAAGACACCAATAGTCAGTAACATTCCTCCCCACATAGGTAGTTCATAGACACCTAAGAAACCATAGAGGTTATTAATGTATAGATAGGAAATAGGTAATAAGCACGCTGCAATTATTTGCATGAGCAGTTTCGCTCTTGCACGAACACCAAATATATCATCAATCAGTCCTGTCAGATAAATAACAGTAATGCCTAAGCCAAAGAATACACTCCATGGGCTTATAGCAATCTTGTTCCCTTTGCTAGTATAAGACCATACGAGTAATGCAACAATAGAAGCAATAAGCATACTAGGTAAGAACGATACCCCTCCTAAACGCGGGATAGCATTCTTGTGTACCTTACGTGCGTTGGGAGTGTCATACAAATGCTTTTTCCTGCAAAAAGATAGTATTTGTGGAATCATAAAGAATCCACAGATAGCACTCATGGTAAAAGCAAAAAGACTGATTAAAATATATGTCGACATTTTATTTATATTCTTGTGCTTAATAGAACTCAATAATTGTAATAATATTGTATCTGGGTATTGGAAAGGCTTAATAATTATCCCTAATAATTGTTTTTACGAAATCTTCTTACCATGAATGGTTGTTTGTTATTTTCTTTTTGTACATTTGTAGCTAAAGAATACTAATGGAGTCGTTGTAAGGCTTAGGCTGTGAACGATTCTTTTAAGTATTTTTTGTAAAATACATCTTAGATATCAATGTGATGGAACGTATTGACGTATCAGTTTTAATGGCCGTTTATAAGAAAGATAATCCTGCTTTCCTTCGTGAGAGTTTAGAGAGTATCTTTACGCAGACTGTGGAGGCTGGTGAGGTTGTTCTATTAGAGGATGGACCCTTGACAGAGGCGTTGTATGAGGTTATAAAGTCATATCAGTCAAAATATCCGGCATTAAGAGTGGTGGCGTATCCCATGAACCGAGGGTTAGGAAAGACCTTAAATGATGGCTTACAGTTATGTAAATACGATATTGTAGCCCGTATGGATGCGGATGATATATGCAAGTCTAATAGGTTTGAAACAGAGTATAACTGGCTTAAGGCACATGAAGACTATGACGTGATAGGCTCTTGGGTTGACGAGTTTACCAATGACAAGACGCAAGTCAGGTCGATAAGGAAAGTGCCTGAACAGTATGAAGATATAAAGAAGTATGCTCGTTATAGATGTCCTGTTAATCATCCGACAGTGATGTATAGGAAAGCTGCTGTGCAGGCAGTAGGAGGCTATCTCACAGAGTATTTCCCTGAAGATTATTTCCTTTGGTTGCGAATGTTAAAGAACGGTTGTAAGTTTCATAATATTCAGCAGTCTTTGTTATGGTTTCGATACTCAGAAGCGACTGTGGCAAAGCGAGGCGGCTGGTCTTATGCTTGTGATGAAGTACGCATATTGGTAAGAATGCTGAAGATGGGGTATATCCCCTTTCATATATTCTGCCAAAGTGTTGTTATTCGATTCACCACCCGTATAATGCCTTTACCTATCCGTCAGCGCCTATATAATCTGATAAGAAAGACATAAGACAGCCTTATTGAGTAAACAAGGAGGGCGTCAATGACATCCACAAAGAGTTAGCACAATAAAACAGCTAACATGTCGTTATTATTTAGATGTTGCTGTTAATGGTTAAAGATAAATACAGAATAAAATATAGATTCAATGGAAGACAATAAGAAGGAGAGTGTTGCAGTCAGTTCCTTTCTCAAGAAGCTCAAGCATGATTGGCTACGTTATGTAATCGTGTTTGTCGTTGCTTTGGTAGGAGCAATCTTAGTGATTCTACCTGTCCCACGCTATTATAAGTGCGACATATCGCTCGCTCCAGAGATGGATAATACTGAGAATGGGGGGAAACTAAGCTCTATTGCCTCTTCCTTTGGCGTAGATCTTGGTGATGTAGCATCTGGTAATGCCTTGCAACCCAGTCTTTATCCAGACCTGATGAAGTCGAATGAGTTTATAAAGAGTCTGCTACAGATTCCTGTAGAGACAAAAGATGGGTCGGTGAAGGCAAGTTACTATGATTATCTTTACAGTCATCAGAAAGACTCACCATACGGTAAGGCAATCGGATGGATAGCGAAGAAGTTTGGTGATAACGACAGTCTTGCCACTGCAACAGAGCCTGTTAACCCCTTTATGCTCAATAAGAAGCAAGACGAAATATTCTCAAAGATAAAGGGAAATATTGCATGTGACATTGATATCAAGACTGGTCTGATAACGATTTCAGTGGAAGATCAAGACCCATTGATTAGTGCAACGATAGCTGACTCAGTACGAGCTAAACTACAGGACTTCATCACCAACTATAAAACCAACAAGATGAAGAATGACGTGAAGTACTATACAAAGTTGGTAGCAGAAGCAAAGAAGAAATATGAAGCCGCCCGTCAGAAGTATGCTTCCTTCTCTGATGCCAATCAAGATGTTATCTTGCAAGAGCTTCAGTCACAGCGTGATGACTTAGAGAATGATATGCAGTTGAAGTTTAATGCTTATAGTGCGCTGAGCACACAACTACAGAATGCACAGGCAAAGTTACAGGAGCATACCCCTTCCTTTACCATTGTTCAGAGCGCATCAGTGCCTGTTAAGCCTGCAGGACCTAAGCGAATGGCCTTCGTCTTCATTGTTGTTTTCCTCAGTATGATGGTTACGTTCGTTGTATGTAACTTCTCATTGTTGTTTGGTGGAGCAAAGGGCGAATAGTTGATGATAACAGTTAAGGATATAATAACTCGTATCAACTCATCTTCTATATCACGAAGAATGGGGAAGGGACTGGTATGGTCGTTTACAGGAACGGCTTTAGCGAAGTTCCTTACCTTAGTCGTTGGTATCATCTGTGCCCATATCTTGCAGAAAGAGGCATACGGAGAGTTCTCTATGGTACGCTCCACTATTAATATGTTCATCGTCCTTGGCTCTGCAGGCTTAGGTGTTACGTCGACTAAGTATATAGCAGAATATAGGGAGAATCAGGCGGATAAGATTCCAGCTGTCTATGCCGCAACAAACTGCTTTGGCTTTTTAATGGCTATCATAACGGCAATCTTGATACTGTTAGGTGCACCGTTCATTGCGAATAATATCCTTCACCATGCAAGTATTGTGCTACCTGTAAGAGTAGGAGCGGTGTTGTTGTTCTTTTCTATTATCAATGGCGTACAGAATGGAGCCTTGATGGGCTTCGAGAACTTTAAGGCTATTGCTATTAACACACTATTGGGAAGTATCTTGGAGTCGGTCTTGACCATCCTCGGCGCTTATTATTTTGGGGTAAATGGAGCTGTACTTGGTTTCGGGATGGGTTTCATCTTGATTTTTGTTATGAACCATCTCTCCATTAATAAGAACTTCTCTGCTATACAGATAAAGAAGTTAAGCATAAAGAACCTCCGTCTGAAGGATTTCTCTATCTTGTACACTTACAGTTTGCCAGCGGCACTCTCTTCCCTGCTTATTGCTCCTTCCTTCTGGTTGATACGTTCTATACTTGTCAGGACAGATGGCTTCCGAGAGCTTGCAGTGTTTGAAGCAGCCGACCAATGGAAGGTTATTATCTTGTTCATCCCCACTGCCTTCAGTCAAATAGTTCTTCCTATCCTGTCCAGTCTACATAAGGAAAAGACCTCCTTTGTGTCTACTTTGAAGTATAATATGCTGATAGTAGGAGTTACAGCATTGTTATTGGCAATAGGCGTAATGCTTTTCGGTGGTTTTATCATGCGTCTGTATGGTACGACCTATAACAATTCAGCCCCCTTACAGATACTGGCTATCTCAACAATCTTCTCTGCTTTAGCTAACGTTCTTGAGATGGCTGTATATAGCTTAGGCAAGATGTGGCAGTGTTTTGGTATCAATGTCGTGTGGGCAATATTGATGATAGGATGCACCTACATCCTTTGTCAGAGAGGTAGTGGGGCTAATGGGCTTTCTATGGCAGTATTAATTTCCTATATCGTGTCCTTCTTCATGTTCTTAGTTTACACATTCTTTGTTGTTAGGAAGGAGGTAAAGTGATGTCAGAGAAAGTACGTTATACGTTGTTTGCACTCTTTCTTTTCCTTACACAGATACTGGGTACGGGTATTGTTCCTATGGGGTTATTTGCCCTTTCGTTGTTAATGATACTCTCGCCCACCACCTTCTTAAGAAATCTAAGGTACACTCCAATCTTCTTTCTGTTTATTTGTCTATCCTTGGGTGTCGGAATCTATTTCGCATTATGCAATGGTCTGAAGTCTTGGAATATAGCTTATTGGGGACAGTTCTATTTCCTTTGCATCCTTCTCATGGGTGTTAAAGATAAGAAATCGTGCTTGGAAGCGTTACGCATCTTCGTCTTTATCATCTTTATCCTTGACTTTGGTACTAATCTCTTATTCCTTGTAGGAGTGAATGTACCATGGACTGAACTGCCACCAGTGCGCCCTGGCGAGGCACTTGCACGTTTCCCAGGTTTTAAGGGGAATGCCTTATATTCGGGAAGTGTCACCTTCGTGAGTGCTTGTTATATGCTTAATCAGAAGAAGGTGAATAAGCTTGTCTTCTACATAGGACTTGCGTCGATGGTAGGCAACCTTATCTTATCTGGTTCTTATCGCTATCTTATCATCGGAGCGGTTGTTGCAACGATGTATTACCTACGTTTGTATAGAAGTAAGATAATGATGGTCGGGATGTATGTGTCAAGTATTATCGTTGTGTTTATGGCAACACTTGTCACGATGTTCTCTAATCTAAGTAACTTCTATCGGGCGTTTATTTGGTTCCATTTCATAAAGGAGATAGGCAAAGACCCATGGATAGGACATGGCTTCTTCAATATCCATTTGGATGAAAACCAAGACTTTAGTACACCTTCTCATCTGATAGCTAATGGCGTGACCGAGTCATGTATCCTAACTATTGGCTATAGTTTTGGTGTCATAGTATTGTTATTTTTCCTCGTAAGTATTGTCAAGACATTATTAAGATATAAGGCATACCGACGTTATTCAGTAGAGTTAGGATTGTTTATCGGTCTAACCTTGGACCTTTTCTGGGGTGGAAGTTTCGATAACACCTATACCTTTGCGTTATTGTTATTAAGTTGGTATCTGATTAATGAGACCGCTTGTAAAAGAGAACTGAATGAAGACATTCACGATAATAATACCGACGTATAATAATCTCGACCTTTTCAAGAGTGCGTACAGTTCTGTTTGTAAGCAGGACTTCAAGGACTATGAGATTATAGTAGTAGATGATTCCGAAGATTCATCTATATCGGATTACGTGTCAATGGTCAATGATTCATCTATCGTTTATCGGCATCATGTGCCCTCAGCAGGCGCTGTTAATAATTGGAATAGTGGCTTACAATTAGCAAGCGGTAGGTTTGTTATTGTGTTACATCACGATGAGGCTTTCGAAGAGGATGGTTATCTGACTTCATTAAATGAGCAATTCAAAAGGGGATACGACGTAGTTGTGACCCGTGTAAAGGTCTTCAATGGTGGAGAACTTAAGCCTAATGTATTCTCAGAAGCTGTGATGAGGCTCTTCACGGGCTTTCCTTCGCTCCTTTTCCTTTGTAATGTCATTGGTCCTTGCTCTTGTGTCGCTTTTAGACGAGAGCATCTAACCTACTTTGATAGCCAACTCCGCTGGCTTGTTGATGTTGATTGGTATTATCGTCTACTAAAGGGAAGGCGCAGAACGTTCGTAGATAGTCTTCATGTTGACTCTTTTAATGATCATGACGATAAGATAACTAACCAGATAGATCTCAAGCAAACCGAGGTAGAAGATATCTCTGTTCTTAGTTCAAAGTATAAGTATCGCCTACTGCTAAGATGTTGCTTGTGGGTCAATAAGGTCGTTATGCACTCTAATCTGAAATGTATAATAAAGAGAGTAATCCGCAAATGAAGATAGTAAAGATATTAGGTGGCTTAGGCAATCAGATGTTTCAGTATGCTCTATACCTCTCCCTGCAAGAGTCATTCCCAAAGGAGCGTGTGGCGCTCGACCTTTCTTGCTTCAATGGCTACCACCTACATAATGGTTTCGAACTGGAGCGTATCTTCTCATTGACCGCACAGAAGGCGTCTGCGGCAACTATCATGCGCATTGCCTATTACTACCCCAACTATCTTTTATGGCGTATTGGCAAACGTCTTCTACCTCGTCGTAAGACAATGTGCTTGGAGAGTTCCACCTTTCGCTATGATGAGTCGGTGTTGACAAGAGAAGGAAACAGATACTTCGATGGCTATTGGCAGGATGAAAGATACTTTGTAGCGTGTCGGGAGAAGGTCTTGAAAGCCTTTACATTCCCAGCATTTAAGCGCACAGAGAACCTATCTTTGCTAAGGAAATTAGATAAGAACAGCGTTGCAATACACGTGAGGAGAGGCGATTATATAGGTAATCAACTTTATCAAGGCATCTGCGATCTCGACTATTATCGGGCTGCGATTGATAAGATAAGTACGTATGTTACACCCTCCGTGTTTTGTATCTTTAGTAATGATATAGCATGGTGTCAGACGCATCTTCAGCCTTATCTGAAGGCTCCTGTAGTTTATGTGACATGGAACACAGGGACAGAGAGCTACCGAGATATGCAGTTGATGTCGTGTTGTGCACATAATATCATTGCAAACTCTTCTTTCTCATGGTGGGGTGCGTGGCTTAATCAGAATAACGAAAAGGTTGTCATTGCTCCTAAGCGGTGGTTGAATATGGACGACTGCCAGTTCCCTTTGCCAGCGTCTTGGGTCAAGATATAAAAGGGACTGAAATCAAGTGAGGATTTTATTCCCCTTTTATTTTATATGTGAGAACTTAATCTACAGGTCTATCAGCAATCATCATATTGCGTAAAATGGTGCGTTTACATCGGTGTCTTTTCTTGTGTGCATATTCTATGCTCCTTGTTCCGCCACTGGAAAGCTAATGTTCCCACGCAGGAACATTGATGTTCCGCCGTTGGAACGTTGATGTTCCCGTGCTGGAACATTGATGTTCCACCGCAGGGAACAACCTCTCCTAATGCTATCCGTTGTCATCCTACCTATTATGTCCCGACACAGAACAATACGAAACACATTATTGTCTTATAATTCATAGCAAAACGGTAGACCTATATACCTTATATAAGTCTACCGTTTTATGTTGAAACGATATGGCATCAATAGCTGCCATAACATCTAATCTCTTATTTTAGCAAATTAGCTATCGTAGCAATGACAGCTGCGATACTAGCTGCACTGGAGCCAATGCTGAGCGTTTCAGCAAGCCCCATACGGCTTTGTATCTTCGTAGGGACAATGATTTCGCAACCAGGACGTACCTTTGCATTGTGACCTACCTTTGCTAACATTCCGTTCATGTATAGGATGTAGGTATTGCTCTTCTTCGCATCATTGGCAAAGCCACCTGCTTGGTCGATATAGTAAGCAACACTCTTACCTTCTACGTAACCAACAGAATTTGGAAACATAACAGCGCCATTAATCTTGACGGTACCATTATATTGTGGAACTATGAGTCTGTCACCTTCTCTCAATACAAGGTCAGCATCACTACCAGGATGGGCAATCGCCTTATCAAGTTCTATACCAACAGGATACATATCAGGTACTTGGAACTTCTCTTCAGCTTTCTTGCTATTTTCTTGTGCTGCTTGCAATACGGCAGCATCCTTTGTCCTAATAGCTAATTGCATTATATTCTTGCTTTGTTGTTCCATTTGAGTTCTGAAAGCAGCCTCCATACGAACACGCTCACCAGGTGTTGGGCGACGCTCTAGACGTGCTCCCTTTATATACGCAAGGTCAGTTCCACCGCCTGCAGCTTTGAATATATCACTCAAACGCATCTTACGTGAAGTGAGGGTATAGTTCCCTGCAAAGACGACCTCCCCTTCCACAGACACATTCTGCTGTGTTGATGTGCCAGGACTCTTACGCACGTAAACTTCATCGTATGGCTCTAAAACGAATCCTGGTGCACCATCTATGACAAAGCCATCGCGGAGAGAGAACGAATAAGTACGTGCTATAATAGAATCTGGCTCAAGTGCTTGTGGGTTGGTGATACGTCGTGACACATCTACCCTTACGGTTGAGGCGGTCTGCTTCAGTCCACCAGCTTGCAAGATGAAGTCTTCTAAAGATTCATTGTCAGCGTATGTATATATTCCAGGATAGAGCACCTCTCCATGAATTGTGATTGTTCGCTGTTCTTGCGCTTCTGTCTTGGTTGGAATGAAGAGCACATCCTCATTCTGAAGAGGGACATCGGCTACGCGACCAGTAAGGATACCATCAATATCTACAGATATTACCTCCAATGTACGATCGGCCTTCTTCCTATGTAATACAGCATGCGGAGCAAATGCAACTTCAGTTAATCCGTCGGCAGCTTCTACCAGTTCACGCACACTATTAATACGTCCACCTACCTCATACATACCTGGACGGAACACAGCTCCCTTGATTTCAACCATATTCTCATAACGAGGTATCACTGAATCAACGCTAACGGAATCCTCATCAGCCACCCGGAAGTTACGCATATCAAACTCGTTGACATTAAAGATAGAGTATTGACGACCCGTCTTTCTGCGTACACGGACAGAACGGGTGTAGGCATCGCCAGCGAATCCACCGGCATAACTAATCAAGGTTCCCAGGCTCTCGCCACGCTTCATCTCATAGAACATAGGACGTTTGACCTTACCACTCACTTGTGCGAGCATCTCGTAAGGACCAACGACAATGACATCATTATCTGCCAAGCGTACGTTGCCACTCAAATGACCCCGACGAAGGAAGTCGTAGACATCGACAGTGCTTATGAGCGTACCCCCACGATATACCTTTATATTACGTAATGTTCCAAGGTCTCCAATACCTCCAGCCATATAAAGGGCATTGAATACGGTTGCAAAGGCTGATAGAGTATAAGTTCCGGGGGTCTTAACTTCACCAACAACATTCACCATGATTGTATGTGTCTGTCCCACCGAAAGGCGGATACTAGAACTGCTGTATCTCTTTCCTAGTTTCTGCTTGATACGATTATTTGCCTGTGCGACAGTCAAGCCACTTACTTGAATCGGACCAAAACCATCTAGGGTAATGATTCCATCAGGGGCAACTGTTGTTTGATATGACTTCTGTGAAGCGCCATAGACATCAATGAATACAGCATCACCGGGACCTAAACGATAGTTACGAGGTAATGCCATGTTCATATTCGGCTCGAATGATAGACTCTTATTATTAAAGATATCGCGTCCCCAGACTTTCTTGCGATTACGGCTTAACTGCTTTAAAAGATTCTCATACAATACAGCAGTGTCCTGTGGCATCCAATCATTCATCTCCGATTGCATCTTCAGATAATCGCCATCATTCTCATCATATGTATGTTCCCACATTTGATTATTTGATATTCGACCATCAGAGTATCGGTTCATCTCCTGCTCACTATTATTGTAGTCGTCGAGTGTATTCTCTGCAACCTGACGCTTGTTCTGCCCTGGACGCTTCTGCCCATTGTTACTACGACTACGGTCTCCAGTGCTGCTTTCAGATACAGCACCAAACGCAGCATTACCTTTTTGCATCTTCTCATAGGTTGCTCTTACACGCCTAATCTGAGAGATGTCGACGCCACTCTGCATCAGCTTGGTCACAATCTGAGCCTGTGAAGTACCACGTTTGTGCTCTTTCTGCACGAATTCCATCACTTGCGTATCGGTCATAGAGGATTGCGCAAAGCCAGCTAAAGAGCATGCTAAGAGTAATACGAATAGAATATATTTCTTCATTTCCATTGTTAGAATTTCTTGCCTGTGATAATATTAAGGATAGTTTTAACAACAATGATAAAGTCTACCCATAGCGAACGATGTTGTAGATAACGAATATCCATCTCCATACGTCGTAGCATTTTCTCCATAGTGTCAGTATATCCATTATAGAGTGTAGCCTCAGATGTAAGTCCTGGTCTCATCTGATAAATTAGGTTATAGCGGTCTGTATGTTTCTGTATCTTGTCTATAAAGTACTGACGTTCTGGTCTCGGACCAACAAACGACATATCTCCACAAAGTACATTCCATAATTGAGGTAACTCATCCAAATGATGATCTCGCAGGAACAATTCTAATCGAGTAGAATTTGTTCTATCACTATTTGCAACAAGCTGAGGTCCCTCTTCCTCCACAATACTACTCATTGTTCGGAACTTATAGATTGTGAAAGGTTTCCCTTTATATCCGATACGAACTTGTTTAAAGAACACAGAACCATTGTTTTGATATGTTAGTAAGAGAATAATAATGATGAATAATGGAGAACAAATAATGAAACCAATGAGCGATGATATAATATCAAAGGCTCGTTTGAGGCTACGTTGTAGCCTCCCCATGGCATCAATATTAGTTGATATGTCCATTTCTTCTTGTGTTAGTCTCGTTTGTATAGTATAACTCAACTTGGTTTTATTTATTATAGTGTTGTCTTTGTTATTTCTTTGCAAAGGTACTTTTTTTTATTTATTTATTAGTTAGAAAAGTGTATCTTTCTATAGTTCTCTGTATCTTTGTGCGTGAATCAGGGTGTGTAATGCGTAAAATTATTCATATAGACATGGATGCTTTCTTTGCTTCTGTAGAACAAAGAGATAATCCAGAACTGCGTGGCAAGCCGATAGCTGTTGGTTATGATGGACCACGAGGAGTGGTATCTACGGCTAGTTATGAAGCCCGCCCTTATGGTGTTCACTCAGCTATGTCCATTGTACAAGCTAAGCGTCGTTGTCCAGACTTGGTAATTGTTCCCTGTCATTTCGATAGATACAAGGAAGTTTCTAGGCAGATTCATCAAATATTCCATGAGTATACAGATCTTGTTGAACCTATCTCTTTAGATGAGGCTTTCCTCGACGTGACAGAGAACAAGAAAGGTATTTCGATGGCTATAGACATTGCCAAAGAGATAAAACAGAAGATTTTTGAAAGGACTTCGTTAACAGCCTCAGCTGGAGTTAGCTATAATAAACTATTAGCAAAGATTGCTTCAGATATGCGCAAACCCGATGGCATTTATATTGTTCATCCTGATCGTGCAATGGATTTCATCGGCAGTCTTCCTATTGAAAAGTTATGGGGTGTTGGACCTAGAACTGCTGCCAAGATGCATGAAATGGGAGTTTTTAAAGGTGAACAATTACGTAATATATCTTACAATCATATGACCCAGGTTTTTGGAAAGATGGGGAAGATATATTATAATTTCTCTCGTGGCATTGATGAACGACCTGTAATCGTAAGTAGAGAACGTAAGTCAGTTGGCTGTGAACATACTTTTCGTGAAGACTTACATATTGAGTCAAAGATTATAATAGAACTTTACCATCTCACCTTAGAACTTGTTGAACGATTGACAAGAAACCAATTTGAAGGAAGAACACTCACTCTAAAGTTGAAATGGGATGCAACGACGCAGATAACACGTAGCTTAACACAAGGAAAAATCCTACGAACAAAGCATGATATACTCCCACTCGCAAAATTATTGCTCAGCGAAACAGGCTATAAAAAGCATTCTATCCGTTTAATGGGGTTATCGGTCTCTTCTTCAACAACCGATGGATTTGATGAGGGGAATACGCCTATCTGGGTGGAAGGAGACTTACCTTTCGAGAAGTAAGACGTTTCTTATCACATCTTTCCTAACCTCATTCATTCTTCTAAAAGTCCTAGTTTGTTTCTCATATTCATTTGCTGTCATATTAAATACCTGGTATAATGTGTTGCTTATTAGTGTGTTATTTTTCGAAGAGGACTGATGGAAGTAATAGTAAAACTAAATAATCTCTTTTCCAAATGTAGCTTTCCAACCATTCAATCCTATTACTTTCATACTTGTGGTGACTATTACTACTTTAACGTTTGGAGCTTCTTTATATGGGTACAGACACCTAAGTACAATAACAGAAACGGCAAGTTTATGTACTACTTGCGAATGAGTAATATATAGATAAGGCATGTTTCGTATAGAAAATAGATTATTTTTATTTTCATAATAAATTAAACTTCAAGTAAAAATAAACTATTTTCTTATAAATGGTAGTCTTATTTATTGGATAAATAATGCCTTACAGCCTTTGAATTAAGACTATATTACGCCATAGATGTGGCTTGGGTAAAAAGAAAGAGATATTACATACAGACTGAAATATATTTTCCTTCATAATTCAAGTATACGAATTTCAGCATTACCCATTGGTAATATCTCATTCATGGGCTTATCAAAATAGACACTCTGAATAGCTTTGTTAATAATACCATGCCCCACAGCAAGTACCTTCTGATTGGGATATTCTGCACGTAACCACGCTATAAACTCTGCCGCCCTAGCCTTTATTGCATCAATACTCTCAATATCCTTTGGCCATAAAGCAGGATTCTTCAGATTAGATAAGTCAGGTATATACTTACCAGTGAAGGCTCCCCAGTCACGCTCACGTAATAATGGAGTTGTACAAACAGACTTATCATGGGGGGCAGCAATAATCTCGCAAGTATGAATACTACGTCTCAGATCACTTGACACGAAAGCATCTATTGGTTCATTCTTGAGCTGTTCCGCAACCTCTTGAGCCTGTTTAATACCCTTCTCATTCAGTTCTCCCTGTGTTTGTCCTTGCATGATGTGACGCGCATTGTCAATAGTTTCACCATGACGGACTAAATATAATAATGTCATTTATTTATTTCTTTTTCATGCAAAAGTAACAAATAGTTTACGAGTAAAGCCTTGGAATAGAGATTATTTTGTATTTTTGTAGCCATGAAAGTACTACAAATATCAGCTATAAGAGCAATTCTTATGGCAGTGACAGGATTCCTTTTGGTGAAATATAACCAAGGAGCAATGACATGGTTAACCATTACCATCGGTCTACTCTTCTTCCTCTCGGGAGCGGTTTCATGTATCGTCTATTATGTAGAAAAGGAACGTATTGCCAAAAGAAAGGCAAAAGCAGAGAAGGAGGAGACAGATGCTTTGAAGTCGCCTTCATTCCCTCTTGCAGGAGTAGGAAGCGTTGTTTTGGGTATTATCCTAGCCATTATGCCCGAGACATTCGTTATTGGTATGGTCTATATTCTTGCAGCTTTACTCATTCTTGGTGCTGTAAACTTATTTATAACACTTGCCCGTTCAAAACAGTATGCACATGTTCCTGTCTATCTCTGGCTTCTCCCTACCCTCATCTTGATTGTCGCTATCTTCTCAATACACAAACCAATAGAGGCAGCGGCACTACCATTAAAAGTGATAGGATGGGCTTTCATGTGTTATGGAGTTATCGAATTGCTCTTCTCTATACGTAATTATTATATTCGAAAAGCGTTTGAGAAGGCTGAAGAGAGTAAGATTGTTGAAGGCTTCAAACTCGCTAATGAGAATATTGAAGACGCTGAAATCATAGAAGAAGAGAAGCCTACAACATAACAAACAAACAGCAGCTAACCCGAAAATACAGGTTAGCTGCTTACTGATTATTAACTTTCATCAGTGATTATGAGCACTGATACTCAAGTGAAGAACACTCTATAAGAATCTAATCTCACCAAAGAAGTCGGGTCGATGGAAGTCAGGTGCTGGCAAGTCTATCGGATTCCACGACAAGAAATGAGGCTTTGTTGTCTTATCACCACACTTGTAGAAATTAGCACGCATTACCAGATTAGAGAGATCCTTTAGGTTATGACGGAAGAAAGAAGATACAGGGACAACCAAAGCAAGTTCCCATTTCTGCTTGTTCTCTTTCATTTCAAAGGGTTCACGACCTAGTGAAGACCAACGCTCAATGGCATTTAATACATCTGATGGGGCTTTCGATCTGTCCTCACGACCTTTTCCATTACATAGTAGGACTGTACCAATACAATTGGTCTCAAGGTTATAATAGCCTCCTTCTACATCTGGACTAACAAAGAACTCACAGCAGGAGTCTTCCCAAACAGGACCTAAGTCAGTTCCAGAGACAGCTCTCACACAATCTTCCTCCACACGATAATGGAGCAAGACAGCATCCCCCTTATGGGCAATCGCAAACTCTACTTGTGGGCAATAAGGGTAATCAGCAGCCCAATCAACCGTATCTATTTTCTGATAAGTAACCTTTTCAGCTCTAAAAAGAGCTGGGATATCAGCAGCATTAACCTGCTGACAATCTATTCTTCGTACTTCTAATTGTTTCATTGTCTTAATGTTTTCTGAACAAAGTCAGCCATCATCTGATCATGTTTACGCACATCACGATAGAGTAAGAGCTGATTACGTGAACGAACAAGGTTATGCTCCGCATACTTAGTCTTAAAGTAAACATCCCCATTAAGGTAATCGGCGAGGAAACGGGAACACTGCATAAAGGGGAAGAGGGCTACTGCAAAAGGTAAATGACTCATTTCTACTTCCGTTAAGAAGCTACCCGCACTACTGAGATATCCCTCTGTGAAGGATTTAAAGATGTCCTCTTTGAATCCAACAGCCTGATAATTGTCACTATCTTCAGCTACATTATTAGCACTAGTACGTAAGAAGTCACCATAATCAGAGAATACAAAGCTAGGCATAACAGTGTCAAGATCTATCACGCAAAGTACCTTTCCTGATTCATCGAAGAGCATATTATTAACCTTTGTATCGCAGTGACAGGTGCGCTTAGGCAATACGCCCTCCCGATAGAGGCGTTCAGCAAGGCACATCTCATCCGCATGACGATATAACTCATCTATAATATCCTGCACACTAGATGCTCTTCCCTTAACATCAGCACTTACTGCTGCTTGTAACTGACGCATACGAAGCTCCATATTATGGAAGTCTGGTATCACCTCACCGAGCGGTTCTTTCAAGTCGACTAACATCTTCTCGAAATTACCAAAGGTTTCCCCACAACAGAAAGCACTATCAGGATTCACCTCTTCCTTAGTAATAGAATCGGGGATAAAGACGCTCATTCGCCAGTAACGACCATAGGCATCTTGATAATAAGTGCGCCCATCTGTAGTCTTAACGAATTGTAAGCACTTGCGTTCAATATCCTTCTCTCCCTGCTCAACTAGCTTCTCTCGAATGTGATTAGTAACCAATTCGATATTGTGTTGCAGGAGTTCAACATCGGTAAAGATAGCATCATTAATGCGTTGCAGTATGTAATCAGGAGTATCTTTCCCTATTGTTGACACTCGCAGCGTCTCATTGATTAGCCCGTTACCAATAGGACTCACACTTTCTACAATGCCGTTTATACGGAACTGAGAAACCACGTTATTAAAATCAGTCATAGCTTGCTTAAGTAATTAAAGGTCGATACCCATGACTCGCCAAAGGCTTTCAATGACATAGAGTCATGCGTATCGAATAGATTATTTTACTAGAGTTTGATCATTGCCTAAGGGCGATCTGAAGGCTTAACACCGAATTGTGAAGGCTTATTCCCCATAACAAATTCGAGTGTTCCACCACGTACAATATCCTTGAAGTCAATGTAAGAACGAGTATAAGGCTTACCATTCAACTTCGCACTTTGTATATACTTATTCTCGGAACTATTGTTATGCGCAACTACACGGAAGGTCTTTCCATTACCAACATTCAATGTTGCTTCATCGAAAAGTGGCGATCCAAAGACATAACGACCACCGGCTGGATCAACTTGATAGAAGCCTACCGAAGACAGGATATACCATGCTGACATCTGTCCAACATCCTCATTTCCACTCAAACCATCAAAGTCATCATGGTACAAGTTAGCCAAAACATAACGTATCTTGTCAGCCCCTTTCCAAGGTTGCCCAACATAGTTATACATATAGAGAATGTGGTGACTTGGCTCGTTACCATGCGCATATTGACCAATTAAACCAGTAATGTCTGGTGAGGCATCAGCGCCCATATCACCATTGACAATGAACAGTGAATCAAGCTTTGAGACGAATGGTTTCTCCCCACCAAAGGCAGCTACAAGCCCGTGAACATCATGTGGCACTAACCAAACATACTGCCAAGCATTACCCTCAGTATAGTCATCCTGACGATGGACAGTGCTGAATGGATCGAATGGCTCACGGAACTTATGGTCGGAAGTAACGCCTCTCATGAACTTTGTTTGCTTATCGAAATAGAAGTCACGATACGACTGGCTACGTTTGTAGAAGTACTTGTAATCCTCTGTCTTACCCAACTGCTTGGCAAGTTTGGCGATACAAGCATCAGCGAGTGCATACTCTAATCCCTTAGCAACCGTCTCCTTCTCTGGGTCGAGATCACAAGGAATATAGCCGTACTTCTTCAATAGTCCCATACCTCTTTCATCTCTCATTGCAGAGGCTTTAACCGCTTCAAAGACCGCCTTCTTATCCACATTAAATCCCTTCAAAGCAATGTCAACAAGTACAGGAATACCAGGATTACCCACCATACAGTCTGTTTCATTACCCATCAAGTGCCAAACAGGGAGCTTACCTTGCTGCTTGAAGATATGTAGCATTGTCTCTGCAAGATCACGTTGCATCTCTGGTTGAATAAGCGTCATCAAGGGGAAGGCTGCACGATAAGTGTCCCACAGAGAGAAGGTGGTGTAATCAGTGAAGTCGCCCTTATGCGTCTTACCATCTGCCCCACGATACTCTCCATTTACATCACTAAACACTGAAGGGGCTATCATCGTGTGATAAAGTGCCGTATAGAATATACGTTTCGCACGCTCGTCCTGTGTCTTAATTGCAATCTTACTTAGCTCACGATTCCAAACGGCATTCGCTTTAGCCACAACGCTTGCAAAGTTCCATCCAGGAAGCTCCTGTTGCAGATTCTCTCGAGCATTCTCTACGCTAACAGCAGATATACCCACCTTCACTAAAAGTGGCTGATTGGTTGATGCAACAGAGAATATTCCTATTGTATCACGCTCATTCTCTTCAAGTTTAACAGGCTCGGAGAACTCCGCAACGAAGTAAACTCGCTGGTCTTTAGCCCATCCCTCAGACATTCGGAATCCTGTAATGGTCTTATCTGACTCCTGCTTGAACTTGCAAGAAGTCATCTTATCCCATCCAATCCCTTGTGCAAGATTCAAAGCTATATAACCTTTCGTAGCATCGGCTGGGAATGAGTAACGATGAAAGGCTACACGTTGGGTTGCGGTCAACTCTACCCTAATTCCAGAAGCTAACATCACCGAATAATAACCTGGACGTACATATTCTGCTTTATGCGAGAACTTCACTTCGCGCTGTGAAGGGTTGGTCATAGGTAATAGAGAAACATCACCCAAGTCGCCAATACCCGTACCACTAAGGTGCATCTGACCGAAGCCAATCACTGTTGAGTCGCTATAATGATAGCCTGAACACCAATCCCAACCTTGTTTCTTTTGCGTTGGACCTGCCTGGATATTACCAAATGGAACATTAGCACCTAGGAAGACATGACCATGACCACCTGTACCAATGAAAGGATTCACATACTGCGTGTAGTCTTGTGCACTAACAGAGAAGATTGTTGCTAGCGCTACAGCAGCAGTCAAAAAGATTTTCTTCATAAAGTTATAAATACTATTTATGACGACAGAATGACTCTACTCCGCATCGGGAGTTCTACTGTCTATGATTGAAAAGAATATTCACTTACTGAACGGAGTACATAGAGAAAGCCTTAACGGAATATCCTTTACGAATAAAAGAGAGGGTAATATTTCTGCTCACTAACTCACTGATAAAGTTTAAGTTATAATCCCGTTGGACTAATTAGGCTGGCTAGTACCACTGTTTTAAGTTATATTGATGAGACAAATTTAGCAACTATTAATGACATATCAAAACATTTCAATAACAAATGTCAGTGCATAATATAAAAATGAGCGAGCAAACGGGAGTGAAGAGGAGGAAGTCGCTTTCATCGGTGGAAAGTCTTATACGCATTGCACCGCACAAACGATAGGAAAGGGAGAAGCCATAGAGGGGATATAGCTCGCCGACTCCTATCGTATCATGGAGTATCATCAGCATGATACCAAAAATGACTCGTATGTAATAACGAAATGACTCGTATGTGTCAGTGCCTGTTACTCGTATGTGTCAAAGGGGCTAACACATACGTGTCAATTTAGTAGGTCTAGCGTCAAGGAATTTGAGAACGCATGAAGGCTTGGCACTAGATCGTACCAAGCCCTCAGTTTCTTCTTATTCATACGTTCGCCGTGATAAGGCGAATCCGTCGACTTACTTCTTATTGATGATAATCTCATCAGTGAAGATCCACGCATCTGGCTCACGCGAGGTGGCTTTCAAACGCACATAACGCGCCCGTACCGAACCCTTCCAGCGATAGGGGTAAACAAGGTAGTCGCTGTCTGTCTTGATACCAGGGAGCGTCTTATCTATTGTGGTAAACTTCTTTCCATCCTTTGAGACAAGTAGGGTTATGGTGTTAGGAACATAGATGACAGCCTCCAGCTGGTGCATGAAGTTGGCTTCCACATCCTTGATATCAGTTACCTTCCCCATGTCTACAATCACGTCAACGCCTGTGCTATCAATGAAGCCCTGCCATCTTCCCTCAAGGTAGCCCCAGTCACCACACAATCCATTGGTCAGCGTACTATCGCCTTCTGCACGATATTTCTCAGCGTATCGACCGAGATAGGTCACGGGCTTACCCAAACCTTCATGCTGCACGATGGAACGGCTTTCAGGGCGTGCACCTTTCTCTTTTCGAATGTCGAAAGCATTATAGCCAGCACGTTTGAGCGCATCAGTTGCCGTGATTACTCGTTGACGGAAGTCGGCATAGCCTGTACGTTGCTTCGTCCATCCCGTCTCGGCTAGCGCAAGTAATCGGGGGTATATCATATACTCTAAATGGTCTGGCTTCTCTATGAATTCCGTCCATACACAACCCTGTACACCATCGATATATTTCTCCAAAGACGTACCCTTATAAGCCGCTGGGATAGGATCATAGTTGTAAGTCTTCTCCAATCTCGTATATCCTCCTTGTGCCTTTGGTTCCGTCATGGGGTCGTCCTGATACATATTCAAATAGCAGAACTCTTGCGGTGCCATGACCACGTGATGCCCACTCTTAGCGGCAGTCAATCCTGCTTCTGTGCCACGCCATGACATGACAGCGGCATTGGGGGCTAAGGTGCCTTCCATGATTTCATCCCATCCGAGGAGCTTTCTGCCATTATCGTTAAGGAAGCGTTCAATGCGGTGAGTGAAATGACTCTGTAACTCGGCTACGTCCTTTAGATGATAGTCCTTCATCACACGCTGACAATCAGGACAGGTCTTCCATGTGCGGCGTTCAGCCTCATCGCCTCCTATGTGAATGTACTTTGAAGGGAAGAGTTGCATTACCTCTTTCAATACATTCTCCATGAAGGTATATGTTTGTTCTTTCCCTACGCATAAATCTGACTGAGTATAGGGTTTACCCGTACATGATAACTCTGGGTAAGCATAGACAACCTCATCACTATGCCCTGGCATCTCAATCTCTGGTATGATGGTGATATGGCGTGCAGCGGCATAATCGACAATCTCTTTAATGTCGTCCTGCTTGTAATAGCCACCATATATATTCATTCCCTTCCAACATACAAGGCGAACAGGATCAGGCGAATACTGGCGGTTCTTTCTGTTCCACCACTTCGTCCAGTCAGATTCTGTTCTATGGGCAGTCTCCTCTGTTAGGCGCGGATATTGCTTCACTTCCATGCGCCACCCACCGCCGTCAGTGAGGTGCCAGTGGAATCTGTCGAGCTTGAAGTACGCCATAGCCTCCAGTTGCTTCTTGATTTCATCACTCGACCAGAAGTGTCTTGAGCAGTCTATCATCAGACCACGATAAGCGAAACGGGGTGTATCTGTTATCTTTACGCAAGGAATCTGGCGATCCTTCTCCAGCTGTCGTAGTGTTTGCAAACCATAGAAAAGTCCCATAGGAGTTCTCGCCTCTATGGTCACTGCTGTTGGCGTAACATTTAATTCATATCCTTGTAGACTTACGCTATCTGCCGCCATCGCTGCCTCCTGTTCCGTACCAGTACAGATGAGGCGCAAGGGTGCATCAGCAGCAGGGTTCTTTACGGATGAGAACGGGATATTCATTACATCTGAGGTGTACTGATTCAGTATCTTGAAGTCCTTTCCTTTAAGATTGGTCACGCCTTGTAGCCCCTTAGCCAATGTGAAAGTGCCTTGCTGAAGAGTGATACTCTCGGGTTGAGGGATAATGCTCTGCGCACTGACAGGTTGTGTGATTGAGGCTGATAATAGCAAGAATGCTGCGCCTATAAATACTTTTTTTATCATGACTATAGTGTCGTTGTAGTGGGATATACGATAGGTATTAGCCTCGAATGCCCCACCTTATTTCTTTAAATAAAACTTTAATACTCCGCCCTTCAAGAGCTCTTCATTACTGATACGATATTGGTTCCACGGCTTACCACCTAATTCCATCTTACTGATGATAACGTCATCGGGATTAGGGCGCACAGCCTCAATAACGAGCTTGTCCCTACCCCACTGCGCCTTATCCAGACGAATGATTACCTTGTCAAAGACGGGGGATGTGAGGGTGTAATAGGGTTCACCAGGGCAATCGGGATAGAATCCTATCATATTGAAGACTGCCCAAGCTGACATGGTTCCCGTATCGTCATTACCAGGAATGCCCTCTGGCGCATTCTTGAAATATTCCTTCAAGAGCCTACGTGTCTGTACCTGTGTACGCCATTCGTCACCCTTGAAATATGAGAAGAGGTAAGGATAAGCAATATCGGGTTCATTGGCAGGGTCGTAATATCCCTTATCAAAGACGCTCTGTAACTTATCGACGAATGACTTCTGACCTCCCATCAGCTTTGCTAAGCCTTTCACATCATGTGGCACATAGAACGAATAGTTCCAAGAGTTGCCCTCGTGGAAGCCAGGTGACGGCTCGAAGTTCTCGCCCTGCTTAGGGTCAAAGGGCTTATAGAAGCTACCATCGGGCATGATGGGGCGGAATACGCCATACTCCTTGCTGTAATAATGGCGATAACCTAACGAGCGATCATAGAAGAGTTTGGCGTCAGCTTTCTTGCCTAAGGCAGCTGCTAAACGTGAAAGCGCATTATCTGCAATGTAATATTCCAGTGCGTGAGAAACCGAATTATCATATTGTTCGTGCAGGGCAACATAGCCTTTCTGCATGTACTCATCATTATCTGGGCGCAACGGATTATCACTGCCTTTCGTTAGCGCAGACTTACGGAAAGCCTCGTATGCCTTATTGATGTCGTAACCACGCAAGCCCTTGAGCCACGAATCAGTGATAACGGGAATCGCTGGGTCACCTTCCATGGTATAAGTCTCGCGACCAAAGAGTTCCCACTTCGGCATCCATCCATGTTCGTCATACATATCAATCATTGTACGAATCATATCACGCTGACGATTTGGGTAAACCAACGTAAGCAACTGATGCACGTTGCGGTAAGTGTCCCAAAGTGAGAAGACGGTATAGCGGTTGCCCTCTTTTATGGTGCGAATATCGTTGCTCTCCATTGCTGGATATTGCCCATTGACGTCTTGTAGGATGTTAGGATGGATGAGGGTATGGTACAAGGCGGTATAGAAGATGGTGCGTTCCGTCTTCGTGCCTCCTTCAACAAGGATACGAGAAAGGTCATCATTCCACTGCTTGCGAGCGGCATTGTAGATGGCATCAAAGTTCTTTCCATGCTGTTCGGCATTGAGATTCTCTCGTGCATTTGCGATACTGACAAATGACACGCCCATCTGTACTTCTACTTGCTCGTTGGCATCTGTATCGAAGTTCATCCATACTCCTATATCATCGCCCGATAATTCTTTCTGATACTTCTTATAGAGCTTATACTTGCCATTGTCAGCATCCCATTCTGCCTCAACGCCTGTCATAGCACGCTGTTTCTTCCAATAGCCCGACTCTAAAGGCTTTTTGCTTATGCGCATAACGAAGTAGATAGGGAACACTGCCTGTGGGTTATAACAGAAGGTTCCTTGCAACTTCATGCCTTCAAACTCGGTATCGCTTACCTTCCGCACCATGGCTCCCGTCTCATTCGTGAGTCCTTCGCCTAAGTTCAACAAAATGTGGCTCTCACCTTTGGGAAACGTAAAGCGAGCTATTGAGGTGCGCGGTGTTGCGGTTACTTCAGTCTTGATGTCGTATTTGGTAAGATGGTTCGAGTAATAACCAGGGTGGGCTACTTCCTTATCGTAAGTGCTACCATAGGTCTTATAGTCTACATCTAACTTCCCCGTCGTTGGCATAAGCAATAACGAGCCCACTTCTGGGCAACCTACGCCACTAAGGTTCACATGAGAGAAGCCTGTGAAATAGACATTATGATATTCATAAGGTGTTGACCACCATCTTGCATCCTTATCATACTTATTCAAATCGGAACCCATCACATTGAAGGGAACGACTGACATCAAACCATTCGGGCACACAGCACCAGGGTTGGTTGTTCCGAAGTTGGATGTTCCAATGAAAGGATTAACAAGATCAACGGGCTCCTCGCCTGTCTTATCTGCAGCTCTCAAGGATAGAAAAGATAAGGAAATAAGGATTCCCAATAGGAGTTTAGGTCTCATAAAAAACATGCAGTTAATAGTTATTGCTGCCATGGCACATGAATGAAAAGGACTATGGCGAGCCTATATGAAAATGACTACGCACATCTCTGACATTATATGATAATACACCGAAGATGTGCGTAGCTCTGTCTTACAAGTAGGTTGATACTTATAAGATGCTATTGTTCTTTGTAAATTCAACAATCTCTTTGATATAGCCGAACGCCATACCAACAACGGTATCAGCTGCACCATAATATACAGCGACACGCTCGCCATCCTGCAAAGCAGCACATGGGAAGACTACATTTGGCACGTCGCCTTGCAATTCATACGTAGCTGCTGGAGCCAATAGATAGGGACGAGTACGATAGAGCACCTTCTCTGGATTGTCCTTATCAAGGATAGCTGCACCCATTGAATAGCGGAAACCATTACAAGTATTGATTACGCCGTGATAGAACAAAAGCCAACCCTCATCGGTCAAGAAAGGAACTGAACCTGCACCAATCTTTGTGCATTGCCATGCGCTCTCTGGGAAAGGAGTCACCTTCATCACACAACGATGTTCGCCCCAATACTTCATGTCAGGGCTGAAGCTGATATAGATATCGCCGAAAGGAGTATGACCATTATCGCTTGGACGGCTCAACATCGCATACTTCCCGTTAATCTTCTCTGGGAAGAGTACGCCATTACGATTGAATGGCAAGAAAGCATTCTCACACTGATAGAACTTCTTAAAGTCGAAGGTGTAAGCAATTCCGATCGTTGGTCCGTGATAGCCGTTGCACCAAGTAATCCAATAACGATCCTCAATCCATGTAACACGTGGGTCATACTTATATTCTGACTCAATCATCTCCGTGTTTCCTGCCTCAAACTTAATAGGCTCGTGATTGATCTCCCAGTTGATACCGTCTTTACTGAAACCTGCGAAGATGTTCATCTGCACCGCCTTGTTATCGCAACGGAACACTCCAGCGAAGCCGTCCTCAAATGGTACGACAGCACTGTTGAAGATACTGTTTGATGTTGGAATATGATAGCGGTCAATGATTGGATTCTTTGAATAACGCCACATCACATCCTTGCATCCAACAGGACGCTCCTCCCAAGGTAATATATCCTTAATACTTTTCATTATAAATAGTTTTATGTTTTTAGCTTATGAATACCACTCAATTTTCGCAAGCAAAGTTAACTTTTTACTTCTACATAGAATAAGAATTTATTATTCCTTAATTAGGAAAAACACTTATTAACGGGATATAAAGGCAGATCCGACCGCTTTAAAAAAAAGTATATACGGGAGAAAAAGGAAGACAATACAGGTAAAGAAGACGAGGAATACGGGAAGGAAAGAATGGGAATACGGCAAGAATGATAATTTTATCCGTATATTTTCTTGCTTTTATACGTATTTTGTTATACTTTTGTACGCATGTAATTTCATTTTCAGCATAGTGAGAAAACAATTTCAGCGTAGTGAAAGTATATTTTCAGCATAGTGAAAATGTTTCATCAGCATTGAGAAAATATAATTTGATACGCATTAAATTATGATAGAATACAAGAATAACTATAACGGAATACGCTTCCGACTGCGAAAATATACGAATCAAACAGCCAAAGAATATGCTTACAAATGGAAAAGAAAGCGTATCTGACGGCGAAAACGTACATAAGAAAAAGAAGAGTAAACGAACGAAACAAAATTATAAAAGGTTATGAGCATCAAATACAGACTACAAAAGAATTACGGAAAGCTGAAAGAGAAGGCAGAATTTCGTACAATCATCATGGAGCGACAGACCATTGGATTGGAACGCATTGGGCGGGACATACAAGGTGCAACGGCTCTTACGCGAGCGGATGTTTTCGCAACGGTTATGGCTCTGGGAGATGAAATAGCCCATCAACTATTGGACGGAAACGCTGTCCATCTGCCGGGTATCGGTTATTTCTCACTGGCTGTAAAAGGTGAGGTGTACGAGGATCCGCGCACACACAATCATCGATTGCGTAACCCGAAAGTGCGAACGATAAAGTTCCGCCCCGATCGTGAAATGGCGCATAAGCTCCTTTCTGCCAAATTCGAGAACGAAACTCATCATTACGGCAATGCCTCTATTCCTACAGCCGAAGACATCGATCAAGCACTCGAGGAACTTTTCGCCGCAAAGTCTGTCATTACCATTGCCGACCTCCGCCGGCATCTCAATCTTTCCGCTTCTACTGCTTATCGCATTGCGGAACGATTGGAAACGGCAGGCAGAATCCATAATATTGGGACACGCCGACTAAAGTTGTTTGAGTTGAAGAGTAAACAAGTGGACGAGTAGACAAGTGGACGAGTTTATAGCATTTACAGCCTTTTCTTTGGTTGTTTGATAAGAATGTATTACTTTTGCACCGACTTCCAAAGTGGAAGTTAGGGGGTGCTTGCCTGTTTGGGCTTGCTGAGAATATACCCATTGACCTGATACGGGTAATGCCGTCGTAGGGAAAATTCCCCTTATTTATATTTTAATATCATCACTAGAAGGATATGAAAAGAATTATCCTATTCACTGCTGCATTAACATGTGTAGCAACGACAAAGGCACAAGAAGTAACTGACACGCTCAAGCAACAGCACTTGGAAGAGGTAATAGTAGCTGGCGTTCGAGTACAAAAGAATGCTCCTTATGCAGTGGCTAACATCAAGAAAACTGAACTTGAGGCTTTCTCTAAAACAGGACGTGAATTACCTTTCTTATTAGCTCAAACGCCGGGCGTGTTAGCTTGGGGCGAGAACGGATTAGGTACGGGTACGGCAGCTATGCGCATACGAGGCGCAGCAGGAAGTCGCATTAACATCACCTTAGATGGTGTGGCTTTAAACTCGCCAGAAGATCAGACAGTTTTCTGGGCAAACATGAACTCATACGCTTCGCTTATGGGAAGCGTACAGATACAGCGCGGTATCGGAACATCTACAAACGGCGATGGTGCTTTCGGCGGTTCGGTTTCTTTGGCGACAAGTTCACCCATGAGAACGCCGAGCGCAGAGGTCAGTGCATCATACGGTTCGTATAACACTTACAACGCAGGAATGAAGTTCTCAACGGGTTTGCTCTTCAATCATCTTATCTTTGATGGGGCATATCACGAGACAGCCACCGATGGTTATGTCCACGGCACAAGCGGGCGGTCGGGTTCTTACTATGGCGGTTTGACTTGGTTAGGGGATAACTTCCGTATTAGCTACAAGAACATCGGAAACTTTGAGAAGACGGGGCAGGCTTGGAATGGAGTTGTCGCTGGTAGCGGTGATCTTAGTTTGATGGATGGCACTTTCGGGGTACATACGGGTATTAAAACTTACAAGGATCTTTACGATAGAGGATTAGGCAAATTCAATTCCCTATACGAGTATTTGCAAACAGACAATAATGGTGCTTTCGTCAAAGATGCTGCGGGGAATTATCAAACGGAACGATTTAAGATGCGCGATGGTTCGCTTTGGAAGAAGACTACCGATAACTTCTATCAGAATCACAACATCCTTTCTTTCCTCATTCATCCTGCACAGCATTGGAGCCATAACATAACCTTACATTATACTTATGGTTATGGTTATTACAGCGAGTTCAAACGGAAAGCAAAGTTGGCTAGGTTTGGTTTGCAATTCACCGACAATACTGGCACGCAGATAGCGAAGACTGACCTCGTGCGTCGTAAGGGTTTGTCACAACACACCTACGGCATTATCTACAATCTCAACTACAAAGATGAGAACTGGGATGTAATGGGTGGCTTGAACCTTCAACAGTTCCGTGGCGATCACTTCGGATATCTTACTTATATCAAAGACCAACAGGTTGACAACAAGTTCCGACCTAACGGCAAGGATTATAAGTATTATTCTTCTGACGCTCGTAAGTTCGATTATAGCGGTTTCTTCAAAGCCAATTACCACTTTAACAACTACTGGAATACGTTTATCGACCTTCAGTATCGCCGTGTGGAATATAGAACCAATGGCGAAAATGATAGATTCCGTAAGAGTGCCACTGGATACCATAATCAACTATTGGATATCAATAAGCATTATGACTTTATCAATCCTAAAGCGGGCGTAAGTTACTATCGTGATGGGCACAAGGCTTATGCCTCCATCGCCTATGCTAACCGTGAACCAGAACGCAATAACTTTACCGAGAATGGTAGTTACCCTGCACCTTCGCCAGAACGATTGATGGATATAGAGCTTGGCTATCAGTACACAGGTAATAACTGGCATGCTGGCGTAAACCTTTATTATATGGACTATACGAATCAGTTTGTGCAAACTGGCGAGAAGAGTGACATAGGCGAGAATCTTACCACGAACATCAAGAACAGCTATCGTATGGGTGCCGAGTTGGAAGCTGGCTGGAGTCCGTTATCATGGTTGACTGTCGAAGGTAACGCTGCGTTAAGTCGCAATGTTATTAAGGACTTTGACGAGATGGCAAGTGTCAACTTTGATGATTCCTTCCGCAAGATTCATTATAATCACTCTACTTTGGCGTTCTCTCCATCAGCCATCCTCAATGGTTTCCTCGATTTGCATTACAAAGGCATTAAGGCTGTATGGCATACAAACTTCGTCAGTCGTCAGTATCTAGATAACACCGAGAATATAACCCGTTCGTTACCTTGCTATTCGCAGACGAATGTCAACATCAGCTACTCTCTCCGTCCCGCAAAGCGTCTTATCGGTTTGAAGGAAGCTATCTTCGGTGTGAACCTCAACAATATCTTCAATCGCCATTATGCAGCCAGCGGATGGGTATATAGCACTATCCTCGACAATGACGGTCATCCTAACGAGAACCGTTACACACAATTGGGCTTCATCCCAATGGCAGGATTTAATGTGATGGGGAGTGTTGCGTTGAAGTTCTAAGCCTCACCCCCGCCCCCTCTCCTATTGGAGAGGGGAGTGAAATGTGCTATTTGCTAAAACTTATATGCAACAATAGAACAAATAAGGCGAATGAAAAGCCTCATAAAATATATTATCAATAAATAGGGAACCTCGGTATCCACTCCCCTCTCCATTCGGAGAGGGGTTGGGGGTGAGGCCGTTATTATGACACTAGACATGCTGGGCTGCATTGTCGGCCTCATTTACATCTATCAAGAATACAAAGCGAGTATATGGCTTTGGCTGACGGGTATTATCATGCCTGCCATTTATATGGTTGTCTATTACGAGGCGGGACTATATGCGGACTTTGGAATGCAAATCTACTATACATTGGCAGCCATCTATGGCTTCTTGTATTGGAAGTTCGGAAGGAAGAAAGGGGCGGAGGAGATTCCTATCACACGCTATCCTCGTCGGTTGATACTCCCTTCACTGCTTGTCTTCCTCCTTCTTTGGGCTGCACTCTACTTCATCCTCATCAAGTTCACGAACTCGACCGTACCCGTATTAGACAGCTTCGGCAATGCACTCAGCTTCATCGGACTATGGGCATTAGCAAAGAAATACATCGAACAATGGTGGATATGGATTGTCGTCGACATCGAACTGGCAGGACTCTACCTTTATAAAGGAATTCCTTTCACTGCAGGACTCTATGCGTTCTATGCCGTTATCGCTGTGGCAGGATACTTTAAGTGGAGGGGAAGCCTCCCCCAACCCCTCCGAAAGGAATAGGAAAGGAGCCTCCCCAAGCCCCTCCAAAGGAGGGGATATGCCTAACGGAATAAAGGTTTCATCAGAGTTCTCCAAAATATATTCATAGGTTGAAGAAGAAGTTACTGTAATAAATAAAATGCATACAAAGTTTCTCGAAAGAGAGCTATAATAAAATAGAGCAACACAACAAATGATTATCAATAACAAAGAGAATAACAAGAACAAACAACATCCTCATATCCCCAACGAACACCCCCTTAGGTTCTCCCCTCCTTTCGGAGGGGTCGGGGGAGGCTTTCACTCCGTCATCCTAGCAGCGGGCGACTTCCCCACTCACGTCCTACCCCTTCGCATCCTACGCACTGCGAATAATCTCATAGTATGTGATGGCGCACTCAAGGAGCTACTTGAATATGAGATAGAGCCAACGGCAGTAGTGGGCGATGGCGACTCTCTCTCTGAAGAGTTGAAACAACGCTATGCACACATCTATCATCATATATCAGAACAGGAGTTTAACGACCTCACCAAGGCTACCCTCTTTGCTCGTTCGCATCTGAAGATGGACGCATCCACCCATACCCGCCCCCGTTTCTGCTACCTCGGAGCAACTGGCAAACGGGAAGATCACACGCTAGGGAACATATCTCTCATGCTCTACTACTATCGTCAGTTGGCTATCGACCCAGTGATGATAACCGACTATGGTTATTTCGTAGCAGCATCGGGCACCATGCGCTTTGATTCTTTCCCTGGACAGCAAGTCAGCATCTTCAACGCTACCTGCAAAGAGCTATCCAGCAACGGTCTCAAATGGGACATCTATCCATTCAACGAACTATGGCAAGGAACGCTGAACGAAGCCTTATCAAATGAATTTACAATCCATGCCGATGGTGATTATCTCATCTACCGAACACATAAAGTATAACAAGCCTTTTTCTACAGATCAAAAATGCCATATCTTCATCCTTTTAAGAGATGTCGATATGGCTTCTTTTATAATTGAATATTGCTGTACAATAATCCCTCTACCCCATTACAACCACCCTCTTTCCGTACTATTAGTATAAAGTTGGACAGAAATAATATACAATCAGGAAAAAACCTACCTCCGTTTTTAATAAAACGTACCTCCATTTTCAGTAAAACGTACCTCCGTTTTCCCCAAAACAATAGTACTTTTTACTTAAAACGATAGTACCTTTTTTCTAGAAACAAGTACGCTGCATATATTATGCGAGTGAGAAGGGACACAAAAGCGAATGTGTTATCTAGAAGAAGTTGACTCCTGCAACTTATTTAAATCATGCTAGTAGGTTTACACATACTAATGGGAGGTGAGATATAATACTAGACAAGTGAACGCACGGAATAAGAAGTTGATAGATTAGAGTATTTAGTTCCCAAACATAATGCGGGACTACCTAATAAAGGTAATCCCGCAATAAACTTTATGCTATTTAAGTCTTGCTAGACAGCAATAAATAAAAATCTATTCTCTTAGCCGTTTAGTACTTACGACCGTTAGCATCAATGATGTTGCTAAATGGTGCAAAGTTGGCTGCATCAGTAACTGGTGGTGTGCCTGTAATGGCTGAACCAACATAGACTGGGCGGATTGCACAAGCCTGATGCTTCTGCGGCAATGTCATTCCATAGTTAAGAGAACCAAAGAACAAGCCCCTACAAGTACTTACTGCTGTTGCACGGTCAGCATAATAGAAGCCCATGAAATTACTACCCTCAGCAACATGACGGTAAACTGTTGTACTAACATTGTCATTACGTTGTCCTGTGATAGGCAAGAACAGACCTCGGTTAGCAAGTACAAGACCCGTTACGTCTTCATACTTCCAAAGCTTTTTACCAGTAGGGAACTTGGCATGCTGACCAGTCAGTGCGTAGTCGCTATAGTAAATACCATAAATCTTATTACCCTTATCGGTATAACAGAATGCTGGTACCTTTGTGACACTTTTCATCAAGTCTTCGAATTGCTCTGCGGTAGGATACTTATAATAATAACTACGTCCTGTCTTTTCGGTATGATATTTTACGATATCACCAAACTTTGCTTCACTCTTATCTACCGGTCCGTTGAACAAGCCGCCAGGAGTTAATTTATTCTTATAGTATTTCTCATCTATACTAAATCCTGTTCCACCGAGATAAGCATTGCTATTCAAATTCAAAGCCTCTGAAATATCTCCCCATCTAAAGAGGTCTAAGTCGTCAGAAGTCTGAGTGTAACGTCCATTATGGTTGTCAATATACCAGTTCTGTGAACCTAATCCATTCTTTACTATATTTTTGTTATCCACTTTGTTGTCAACTGATGGATTATCACCATAGTTACTAATCCACCACTGTGCTGGTGCAATACCCCAGTACTCCTGTGAACCCTTCTTATAGTGTATAAAGTTACCTGTAGCCCACATCACATCCTTTACTTTCACATATGGCTGAGGAGTTATCTTCTCAACGGTAATGTTTGAGCGGTAGTCATAACCTGTGTTAAACACCTTTGAAGCAGTCTTTGTGTAAACACCGCTTGGTGTATAAACGGTTATAGTGAAGTTGGTTGAGGCATCCTCTGCTAAGAAAGCAGTCCAAATATAACCTTTAGTAAGGTTCAGTTTTGAACGGTCTTTATTAGCGATTGTAATAGCATATTCCTTTTCATCATTTGTACCAACAAAGCTGCCATTCTTGAGGTTAAGTACGTCATAAGAACGAAGACCATTAATCTTTACACTATCAATATCCTCAATGAAACTAGAGCTGCTTGGACCATTAACTATCTTGAACTTCATACCCCAGATAGCCACCTTGCGCTCAAAGTTCGCCTTTAATTTTATGTTATTTACATTTTGTGGAACTTCCTTAAGAAGATCTGAACCCCAGTTAAAGTCAAACTTCTTATCGATATTCTCCAATGTTCCGTTCTGTTTGTTCATGTTGAGTGAAACATATTCGGTAATCGTATTGGAAACATCGTGATAAGAAATTGTCACACCTTGGTTTGTTTCTGTTGTTTCGCTTGTAGAAACCAGTCCTACAGAACCTTCCTCAAGACCTGCAGCAGGGTAGAAGAATGCAAACTGATTATTTACCTTCAGTTGGTTCTTAGACTTTACTGTACCTTGGAACGAAGTCCCTTTACTGCCACCACTCTGTGAAGTCAGTGTGCTATAGGTGTGTTCTGTGCTTTGGTTATTATCAGCAGTATTGTAGATAAATATTTTATCACCTGCAGCCCATCTTGATAAAACATTGTTTTGCTCATCAAGTTTGAGCGTGCGGGTAGCTGCATGAGTAGTACTGTCTGTGGCAGCCGCTACTTCAACATTATATACGTAGCTTCCATCCTGTGCTACATCACTGCTCATGTTGTCGGTATCGCTACAGGCTGTAAATCCTATCATGGCGATTGCGCCACAAAGGAACTGCAATTTCCGTTTCTTCATTCTTACATTTAATTTTTTTAGTTTAATCTTCCCATCCTTTCACTTCAACATACTCGTTGCCGCCAAAAGGGTTTGACTTAGAGAGGTTATCCTCTCCACCATGCTTTGGGTCACCTTTCTCTGCACTAATCTGCAATAAATCAAAATCTGTTGTTGTAACAATAATCCTGCAATTAGGACTTTCATAACTCTTCTTCATAATTCTCTTGTTTATAGGCATAAGTCACCCTGTAAATTCTATTCTTGTTTACAATGATATTTCCTACAGAATACCTTATGATTCGTTATTTAGTTTACCTTATGTTATCCCAATATCCCTTACTGAGAAAAGAACACTAAATCAGCCTGCAAAGTTAGTATTTTGTTTTAATATAAACCAATATCTGAAGAGAAAGATTGTGTAAGACCAACTAGCTTTTGCATCTTCTTGATAAAAATCAAATGCTTAGTGAGAAAAAGAACGATACTAAAACCAAAGTACAAAGATTAAAAAAGAAAATACTAAAAACAATCGTTTGCTTTTAAGTATTGTTCTGTATGGTGATATTAATCTAACATCACCATACAGAAGGGGGACTATATAATAAGGAGGAATTCTCTTAAGCCCCAATGAATGTAAAGAAGCAAGATATTACTTAACAACAACTTTCACAGCCTTACCACCTTGACGCTTTACATACACACCTGCTACTGGTTTCTCTACCTGTATGCCACCTAAGGTGTAATAGGTTACAGGAGCCTCACTTGTCGTCTCTACAGCATTGATAGCTGTTGGATCAACCTTAGTAAACGAAACTGTCATAGCTGCTACATCAATGGTAACATCGTATGTAGCCTCCTCTGTGAAGTTCCACTTATTATCATCACCACCAAAGACAATCTTCCCTTCATCGGTCAAGTCGCACAGATAGAACATCTGGTCGAACCCAGCATAGACATTCGTACCGAACTTCAACTCACCTGGCTTCAACTCTGTACGTGCTGAGAACTTAGCTGGATTAGAAGCATCTTGCTTCATCACAGTACCTTCTCCGATACTCCAACCGCCCTTCGTAGCACTACCAATCATCCATAAAGCAGTATGCTTCAAAGGTGTAGCTTGATAAGTAGCCTTCATCACAATGACTGTTTTCTCCGCCAAGTTACACACGATATCATAGTTGGCAGACTCAGAAACAAAGAACTTACCATCGGTAGGCTCATCTTCGCTGCTAACTAATGGAGCCTCAACGCCCGACTGCAAAGTAACAGGACCAGCACCGGCACGATACTCCAAATTACCCCAACCAAGCTCGGTAAGGAACTTAAACTCCTTATTTGCATCTAAATGAACGGTAGCCTTAAAGACATCAGCGTTCTCATCAGACTTCTGCATAACGGTAGATTGACCAAGATTCCAACCACCCCATGTAGCGTCACCGACGATTACTAAACGATCAGCAGCTTTTGCAGACAATGCACCAATAACAAATAAGGCACAACATAAAATAGATTTGGTAAATGTTTTTAATCCCATAAAGACATATATTTAAAAGGTTATTAATATCAAACTCAACCTGAGTTTTCTCATTATATAATTATAAATTGATTTCTTTAAATTATCTAAGAAGATTTAGGTTTATATCTCTCCTTTTACAAGTGCAATATTACGAAGAAAATGTGAGACAATAAGCAAATACAAATTACCTATAGAGATAATATAAACTGAGACAAGTAATTTCATATATAAAATAAGAGATATTAATCTTATAAAACCTTATATATCAACTTTGTACAATATAAGAAGAAACACAAAAGAAAGGTTCGATAAAACAAAAAATATAAAACATAGAATATGGCTTATTAGTAGGATTCTTATGCTCTATAGGCATCAAAGGAGGCGTGCTTTTCGCTTACTATATCTCTAACCAATATCTCCAACTAAGATTTATACATTCTCCGAAGCGACTAATTCATATATGCAAAAGTATGATTAATCTAAGTAGACAAATGATTGAGCAAATACCAATGATAATAAAAAGTCAGCCATGAAAAGTAGCTGACTTATAAACTAAATACTTTATGCTTTCAATTTAAATGAGTTCTCAATACTTGCTATTTCTGCATAGAATCCCTTGTCAACCTTCAGCCGGTCTTCTATCTTCGAACAACTATGGATAACAGTACTGTGATCGCGATTACCCACTAACTTACCGATACGACTTGCTGGCATCTTCGTATATTTCTGTGCCATATACATACTCACTTGTCGTGCAATAACAATATCTTTCTTGCGTGAACGAGAGTTGACAGCCGTTGTAGTAACACTGAAATGCGCACAAACCTTATCCAAAATATCATCTATGGTTAATGGCTCATCATCAATCTTCACAGCACGTTTTATAACACGTTCAGCTAGTCGCATATCTATATTGCTGTTATAAACAACGCTGTAAGCCAAAAGAGAGTTGATAACACCTTGCAGGTCTCGCACACTACCATTCGCTGTTTCAGCAATAAACTTAATCACATCTTCAGGAATACTAAGCCCATCACGCTTAATCTTATTGTGCAAGATATCCACACAAAGTTGCACATTAGGCTTTTCCAACTCTGCAATAAGACCACAAGAGAAACGTGTCAACAAGCGATCATTCATTCCTTTAAGATCTACAGGAGGGCGGTCACTGGCTAAGATAATACGTTTTCCGTTGCGGAAAAGATGATTAAAGATGTGGAAGAAAGTGTCTTGTGTCTTGGTAGCAGTAATCCACTCTTGTATATCATCCACTATTAATATATCAATCGTTTGATAGAAATTGATGAAATCATTGGTGGTGTTCTGCCTAACAGAATCTGTGTATTGTACCTGGAAAAGGCGCGCAGAAACATATAACACACGCTTTTCAGGATAAAGCTGTTTGACTTTCAATCCAATAGCATTGACAAGATGAGTCTTACCACAGCCTGAAGGACCATAAATAAACATTGGATTGAATTGTGTCGTACTAGGATGTTCTGCAATAGAAAGTCCTATTGAACGAGGCAATTTATTACTATCTCCCTCTACATAGTTAGTGAAGGACTTATGTGGGTCAAGTTGCGAATCAAGGTCTTGAGGCACTGCGTCCAAAATCGTAGGACTTTGGTTGCCACGGGCAGTAGGTCTCTGTGAGGAGATCTCTTCGACTGTGTCTGGTTGTAAGTCTTGTGATAAGTGATGCTCCTGATCGACCATCACACGATAACTCAATTGAACACCTTGACCAAAGACACGTATGAGAGTCTTACGCAACAAAGGGACGTAATGCTCTTCCAAATATTCATATACGAACTGACTTGGCACCTGAACCAACAATGTCTTACTGGCCGGCTGATAGGATTGAAGTACTATCGGACGGAACCAAGTATCGTATTGCTGCTCGGTAACATTCTCCTTTATAAGCTGGAGACACTGATCCCAAAGTTGTTTAGGATTGACGTTCATATTGATATCTACGTTACTTATGTCTTTCTACAAATGGTATGTTAACAGACCATTCCTAGTTTCTTACCTTTGCAAAGATAGTAATTTATTTATAAAAAGCCCATTTCTACATAATTAACGATGTAGTACTATAAAGCTCATAAACGGCTATTTCAATGTACTTTACAGAGTTTCTGGCTTCAACATATACTCAAAGTTATTTGCTCAATTATAACAACTTGATAAACAAGATGTTTCGTTTAGTAAAGAATAAAATTAATAATATGAGTGAAACAAATACCAGAGATGGTTAAAAAGACTGATTTACACGACCCTTATAACACATCTCTAGTATGTGAAACAATCATCTTTTAATTTAGACGATATTTAAATTACTTATCCTTTCTACCAAATAGCGAGAAGTGAACATAGCGCTTGGGGTGAGCCTTTAAGTTGACAAGCAAACTATCAGCACTGCGCATTGTACTATTCAAATTATTGTAAAGAGAGGCATCGTTCATCAACAATCCTAGACTTCCCTCATTACTATTTAGCTTTGCTGTAAGAGAGTTGATATGCTCTAAGGTTGTATTGACTTTCGTCATTGTACCCTGCACATCAATACCATCAACCTTATTGTTTAATGTTGCAATCATACCATTAGCACCACGAATCGCACCACGTGCTTCTGTAATTCCGCCATTTGCATTTGCCATTAAACCATTAACGCCATCCATTACTCTACCTGCTTTAGAAGTCAATATTGGTAGTGAATGATTCATCTGAGCAAGTAACTGGTTTACTTCACGTGTAGAGGTAGTAAGATTAGCTGTAATTTGATTGACATTATGAATAGAGCTTCTCACAGCTGGATCAGCCAAGAGAGAATTGACACTAACAAGTATGCTATCCAACTTTGGTAGCATCTTTTGAATAGAAGGGATCATATCCTTCATTCGACCCAATGCTCCGTCATTAATACGACCATCAATAATTCCATTTGAGGCTAGCGTCTTGCGACTCGTTCCAAGCACTAAGTCAACTTTCACATTACCCATGACATCACTGATAATATCAGCCTTTGTACCCTCTGGAATGTTCATGCTTTTATCAATATCTACTCCTACCATAATTGGTTCACCAGGTTTTGCATAATCATATTCTATGCTCTTTACTGTTCCAACCTTAAAACCATTTGCATATACAGGAGTAGACGTTGAGAGACCACTTACATTACTGAATCGCATTTGATAGTGTGTATCTGTCGAGAAAATAGATAATCCCTTCAGAAACTGCATACCGAAGAACAAAACAATAACACCTAGTATTGCGACAAGTGCTATCTTTACTTGTGGCGTGAAAAACTTACCCATATTACTTCCTTTACTTATTCTTTTTAGTCTTTAAAAACTCATTAATAGCCTCGTTCGTATCCATACGATTTCCCCCTTTATAAGCAATAACAAATGCCTGAGGAAAGTCTTTTTTCAATTTTTCTCGAAGCCGTGCAATCTCATTATAGTTAGTACTGCTACCTATTGTATACTTATAGAACGAGCCTTCTTGTACACATTCTATATCCTTATGTCCTTTGAATTGTTCGCAACCAGAACGCAACTGACGATTCGAAGCGATAACCAGTACTTTAAAAATCGGTGTATTTACAGATACACTAGCCTTATTGTCTTTTTTCCCATCAGTAGTTGTTCCCTTTGTTGGAACAGGCGTTGCTTCTTTTTTAGGAGTCTCTTTTATCGCCTTTTTAGCAATAGACTTCTTTGTTTGCTGGGGCTTTGTAGAAGGGGTAACTAGATTCATTTGACCTGTTGGAGGTGCCGGAATAACTCTAGTAACACTAATTTTCCTATTATCTGCAGACTTATATGGTACAACGATATGCGTGTCGTACATATTCTTATACTTGACAAAGGCATTGTAAATCCCCTTTGCCATGGCGTCAATACCATCTGGACTATTTAAGAATTCCTCCTCATCTGCTGCAGTAATAAAGCCTAATTCTATCAGACAACTAGGCATATAACTCTCACGCAACACCAAGAAACCTGCTTGATGTACACCTTTATCAATGCGATTAGCACTAGAACATACCGAACGTTGTATTAACCTAGCCAGCTCTACACTCTTTTCCATGTTTGAATTCTGCATGAACTCAAACATAATATAGCTTTCGGAAGATTTCGGATCAAAGCCTTGATAAGTCTGTTGGTAGCCTTTCTCCATCGAAATAACCGAGTTCTCACGCATCGCAACATCAAGGTTATCCTTCGCACGGTGCATACCTAAAGTATAAACTTGGAATCCTTTAGCATAATGACCAGGCACTACTGAATTTGTGTGTACCGATATAAAAAGGTCAGCTTTAGCCTTATTAGCTATATCAGCACGCTGATGCAGCGGGATAAATACATCCGTCTTGCGCGTATAAATCACTTGCACGTCGGGTAAGTTTTGCTCCACATAACGTCCAAAGGCTAATGCTACATTCAAATTAATGTCTTTCTCTTTAGAAATAGCACCTAAAGCACCAGCATCATGACCTCCATGACCAGCATCAATAACAAGTGTGAAGCGCCCATTTGCAGCCCATGAAGTAGCCACAAACAATACAAAGAAAACAATGAAAAGCGTTATTTTCTTAAACATACTTAATTATTTAGGGGACAAAGATACGGTTTTTCATTTGGAAACCTTAGTTCTAAACCTTGGTTTTATCATTTATTAAGTGTAATTCAATGCCTGCACTATCACAATCCGCACCCATCGGTGGATTCTTCTTCACCAATTTCAAGTCAATACTCTCAAGCTGTATGTATCGTGCCAACAACTCATTTACTATTTTTCCAGCTGCTGCTTCCAATAGTTTCGAGGGTTGCTTCATAACATCGGAAACTATATTGAAGACATCTGCATAATTTAATGTATCATCAACATCATCACTCTTCATAGCTGCAGCAAAGGGGTAACCCAATCGAAGATCAAGTACATAATCATTGCCAACAACCTGTTCTTGTTCTCCAACTCCTATAAAAGCATGATATTGAAGACCCTGCAAAAGAATATAAGTAGACGTTAATTCCATTATTAAACATTAGTTTTAAAGATACAAAGAAAGTGTATTAAGTGCCCTATAAGCACCTAATACACCCCATAAAATTACCCACAACGAGAAGCACCACAATTAGTACAAATCAAGCATCCCTCTTGGTAAACAAGAGTCTCCTGTCCACAAACTGGACAACAGAGCCCTGAAGCCTTTGTACCATCGGTTACGTACTTCTTCAAAGCACGTTCCACACCATTCTTCCAAGTGTTAATACTCTCGTTCTTAAGCTGCAATGAGCCTACAAGCTTTATGACATGGTCTATCGGCATACGGTAACGAAGCACACCAGAGATGAGCTTTGCATAGTTCCAATACTCTGGATTGAACTTCTCCGACAAGCCTTCAACAGTCGTCTTATAGCCTCGCTTATTCTCAAACTGGAAGTCATAACGATGACTACCATCCTCTGCAGTCTGCTTGATGATCTTTCCCTTGGTAACACTCTTTGGTAAGGCAATACCTTCCTCATCGTCTTGAAGACCCGTAAAGATCTCGTATGGATAACCATCCAACAGCCCAACAAAAGCCACCCACTTCTCCTTGTTATTCTGAAAACGTACCACATCACACTCGAGTTCCTTAGGTCTAACCTCCATTACCTGTGGTCGGCTACATACATGTTCGTGATGTTCTTCAGCAGAAGTTAAATCTTTCTCCTTCTCTTCTTCGGCAGAGTTATTCTCTTTCTTCTTATCTTTCTTAGAAACAGATATCATCACTCCGGACCTGCTACCATCACGATATATGGTGCAACCTTTGCATCCGCTACGCCAAGCCTCAACGTATAACTTATTGACAAGAGCCTCATCAACGCTGTTAGGGAGGTTCACTGTCACTGAAATCGAGTGGTCAACCCACTTCTGAATAGCACCCTGCATACGTACTTTCATCAGCCAATCAACATCGTTGGCAGTAGCTTTATAATAAGGTGAACGCTTTACCAACTCGTCAATCTCTTCTTGGCTGTACTTCTTTTGAGTATCAATACCATTCGCTTCCATCCAAGTTAGGAACTTACGATGGTACACAATATACTCTTCAAAGGAGTCTCCAACCTCATCAACAAAGTCCACGTGCACATCAGTATCATTTGGGTTCACTTTGCGACGACGCTTATACACAGGCATAAAGACGGGTTCTATACCCGAAGTAGTTTGTGTCATTAAGGACGTAGTACCGGTTGGAGCAATCGTTAAACAGGCTATATTACGACGTCCATAACGTATCATATCCTCATAAAGTTGTGCATCAGCCTCCTTCAAACGAAGTATGAATGGGTTATGCTCCTCACGCTTTGCATCATAGATAGCAAAGGCTCCGCGCTCCTTTGCCATTCGAACGGAAGAACGATAAGCATTCAATGCCAACGCACGATGAACACTAACAGAGAAGTCAGTAGCCTCTTGTGTTCCATAACGCAGACCCATTGCTGCTATCATGTCACCTTCGGCAGTTATGCCCACTCCCGTTCGACGACCTTTACCACTCTTATCCTTTATCTTCTCCCAAAGATGGTACTCCGCGTCCTTCACCTCATCAACTTGTGGGTCGCTCTTAACCTTTGCCATGATAAGATCAATCTTCTCCATCTCTAAATCAACGATATCATCCATGATACGTTGTGCTAGCTGTGCATGCTTGCTAAAGAGATCGAAGTCGAAGCAAGCATGGTCTGTGAACGGATCTATAACATAAGAGTATAGATTCAACGAGAGCAATCGACAGCTATCATAAGGGCACAAAGGAATCTCACCACAAGGGTTAGTTGAGACGGTGCGGAAACCTAAGTCTGCATAACAATCAGGTATGCTCTCACGAATAATGGTATCCCAAAAGAGCACGCCAGGCTCTGCGCTCTTCCAAGCATTATGTACTATCTTCTCCCAAAGAGCCTTTGCTGATACCTCATTAGTAAACTTTGGCTCTGTAGAATCTATTGGAAACTGCTGTACATAAGGCTTATCATCAATGGCAGCACGCATGAACTCATCCGTAATCTTTACTGACACATTAGCCCCAGTGACCTTCCCTTCCTCCATCTTAGCGTCTATGAACGCCTCAGAGTCTGGATGTTTAATACTCACAGAGAGCATTAATGCACCTCGACGACCATCCTGTGCAACCTCCCTTGTACTATTGGAGTAGCGTTCCATGAAAGGAACAAGTCCTGTAGAGGTAAGGGCAGAGTTATGAACAGGTGAGCCCTTTGGGCGAATGTGGCTTAGGTCATGTCCAACGCCTCCACGGCGTTTCATCAGTTGAACCTGCTCTTCGTCTATACGCATGATAGCCCCATAAGAATCGGCATCACCATCTAATCCAATCACAAAACAGTTGGATAACGATGCTATCTGATGGTCATTACCGAGTCCAGTCATCGGACTTCCAGCAGGAATAATGTACCGGAAATGATCCAAAAGATTGAATATCTCTTCTTCTGTTAAGGGGTTCTTATACTTATTCTCAACACGAGCTATCTCCTTCGCTATACGTCTGTGCATCTGCTCTGGAGACTTCTCATAAATATTACCAAAGCTATCCTTCATTGCATACTTGTTCACCCAGACACGAGCAGCAAGCTCATCTCCATTAAAGTAAGCCAATGAAGTCTGGTAGGCCTCATCGAATGAGTTAGTTTGATTGATCACCATTGTCGTTTTTAGAAAATTAACGCCTGCGAAGTTACGAATTGTTTTCTTAATTCTAAAACATTTGCTTAACTTTGTCGAAACAAAGTTATTAGCAATGGAAACTATCAATTCAAGAAGAACTATAAGACGATATTCTCAAGAGGATGTATCGGATGACTTGTTAAGAGAACTCCTATCGGTTGCAGAGAGAACACCAACTATGGGCAACCTGCAACTCTATTCGGTCGTTATCACCCGAAGCCCGGAAATGAAGAAGAAGATCGCTCCGGCACACTTCAATCAACCCATGGTTACGGAAGCTCCAGCCGTTCTAACCTTCTGTGCAGACTATCGCCGAACAACCTTATGGGCGACACAAAGGAAAGGAACACCCGGCTATGACAACTTCTTATCATTCCTAAATGCGGCAACAGATGCCCTTCTTTATTGCCAAACTTTCTGTAATCTCGCTGAAGAAAGGGGCTTGGGAACCTGCTTCCTGGGTACTACGATCTATAGTCCAAAAGCGTTAATTGAAGCACTCGAATTGCCTCGTTTGGTCATGCCAGTTGCTACTATCACCTTGGGATGGGCTGCTGAAACACCCGAGCAGACCGATCGTTTGCCATTAAAGAGTATTATTCACAATGAGACTTACAACGATTATACACCCGAGAGAATAGACGAGTTTTACATGCAAAAGGAGAACTTGAAAGAGAATAAGGACTTCGTTGAGCTGAACAAAAAAGAAACACTTGCACAGGTATATACCGATATTCGTTATACAAAGAAGGATAACGAGGCTATGTCTGTGGGCTTGCTTGAAGCACTAAGACAGCAGGGGTTCCTCTAAGGAGACGCCTTCCTTATCTTAAAGAGGGCGTTTCTTCCCATCAAAGAGAGGCTTCCTTCATAGCAAGGAAACGCCCTCTTCAATACAAAGAATAAGTTATCTTACCTTTATGAAATTCCGAACTACTATTGACATCCCTATTCCGAACTTCTCGTTCAAGCCCTGTGAAAGAGTCCTCTTTGTGGGTTCTTGCTTTGCAGATAACATCGGGAAGCGATTCAAAGAGGAGAAGTTTCGCACAATAGTCAACCCTTTTGGGGTGATGTACAACCCTGTTTCCATCCTTCACACGGTACAGAAACTATCCAATCAGGTGTTTGATATAGCAGTATTTACGCTTGGAACCAACCATGTCTATGTAGAGAAAGCTACGGAAGAGATTGTAGATAATTGCCAAAAACGCCCTCAGAAACTTTTCAACGAACAAGAGTTAACGATTGACGAATCGGCTAATGCCCTACGTGAAGCCATCCATTTATTAAGGAAACAAAACCCAAATGTGAAGGTGATAGTGACTGTTAGTCCGATAAGATATGCAAAATATGGATTCCACGGAAGCCAGTTGTCAAAGGCTACATTGCTTTTGGCAGCAGACAAACTAGTACGAGAAGAAGGAGAGGCAGTCTATTATTTCCCTGCTTACGAGATAGTGAATGATGAGTTACGCGACTATCGCTTCTACAAAGCGGATATGTTACATCCTAACGATCAAGCCGTTGAATACATCTGGGAACGGCTCGTTGAGACTTGCTTCTCATCGGAAGCTAAGAAGTTTCTGGAGGCTTGGCGACCTATTAAGGAGGCATTAGGACATCGTCCATTCAATCCTGATTCGGAGGCATATCGGCTCTTTATGCAGAAGACCAAAGAGAAGATTCAATGGTTAAAGCAGCTATATCCTGACTTAGAACTAGACGAGTAATAACTGAAACAAAGCTAAAATGAATGAAAAACAGATAGAAGGTTTACTGGAGCAACATGGTATTAAACTAACAGCAAACCGAATATTAATAGCAAAGATAATGTCCACGCTAGATTATCCCATATCTATGAAAGAGTTGGAAACAATGCTCCTCACGATGGATAAGTCGAGTATCTTCCGCACATTATCACTCTTTAAAAGCCACCATCTGGTACATCAAATGGAGGATGGTAACGATATTGTGCGTTACGAACTATGCCATAGTCATAGTGAGGAAGAGGACGAAGACATACATGTACACTTCTATTGTGAACACTGCCATCGCACCTTTTGCCTCAATGAAATATCTGTTCCACAAGTTAATTTACCTGTTGGCTATAGGCAGACAGCCGTTAATTATATGATAAAAGGGATTTGTCCAGATTGCTCTCAGCGATAGATTCTTTATCAATAAGTAAGAAAAAACAGCTTAGATAAGATGTTGTATTGATAGTTTTGATTATCTTTGCATGAGATTAAAACAATTAGGATAGTAATGAATTATACTATTGAGAAAGTAACGACGCTCATTGGTGCACGCCGTTATGGTGATACTGATGCTAACATCAGCTTTGTTCTTACCGACAGTCGATCACTATGTTTCCCCGAAGAAACATTATTCTTTGCACTCAAAACAGAGCGCAATGATGGTCATAACTATATACCAGAACTATATGCAAGGGGCGTTAGAAACTTTGTAGTAGAGGTAGTTCCTGATAAATGGGAAACGCTCTACTCGGGTTCAAACTTCCTAAAGGTTGTGGGCAGCCTAGAGGCTTTGCAACGTCTAGCAGAGCGTCATCGCGATGAGTTCCTCATACCGATTGTGGGTATAACAGGTTCTAATGGCAAGACAATGGTTAAGGAGTGGCTTTATCAACTACTATCTCCTCAAATGGTGGTAACGCGTTCGCCAAGAAGTTATAACTCTCAGATTGGTGTTCCTTTGTCGGTTTGGTTGCTCAATGAAAACACCCAAGTAGGGGTGTTCGAAGCGGGTATCAGTAAGCCAGGAGAGATGATGGCACTGCGTGACATCATACAACCTACCATCGGCGTATTCACTAGTTTGGGTACAGCACACCAAGAGAACTTCCCTTCCATAGAGGCTAAATGTATGGAGAAATTATGTCTTTTCCATGACACAAAGGCGATTGTCTATTCTATGGATGACGATGTTCTGACACATTGCTTGGCTCAATATAACTACCAAGGGGAACAACTTAGTTGGTCAATAAAGCATACGGACGCAGCGTTCTGTATAAAGTCTATTCAGAAGAAGGACATTGAGACTACCATTACTTACACATGGAAAGGTGGGAAAGAGGCTCAGTATAAGCTTCCATTCATTGATGACGCAAGTGTGGAGAACTCTATCACTTGTGCTGTTGTTGCACTACATTTAGGCGTAACGCAGGCTGCTCTTGCAGACCAAATGGCGCAATTGGAACCTGTTGCTATGCGATTGGAAGTGAAAGAGGGACAGCATGGTTGCACGCTTATCAACGATTCTTACAACTCTGATTATAACTCACTTGACATTGCACTCGACTTCATGAATCGTCGTCCTGACCATAAGGGACGCAAGAGAACACTGATATTAAGTGATATACTTCAGAGTGGTGAGGAGGATAAAGAGTTATATAATAAGGTGGCATTCCTATGTGAGAAGCGTGGAGTAGAGAAGTTCATCGGTATTGGAGAAGGGCTTTTAGCAGAACGTAATGCCTTCAAGCATTTAGGAGAAAAGCACTTCTTTGCTACTATCAATGCCTTCATTCATAGTGAGGTATTTGCTAATTTGCACGATGAAGTAATCCTTTTAAAGGGTGCAAGGCAGTTTGGTTTTGACCATCTCACCGAACTATTGGTAAAGAAGGTACATGAGACTGTATTGGAGGTGAACCTCAATGCGGTGGTAGATAACCTCAACTGGTATCGTTCCTTCATGAAGCCTGAGACCAAGCTAGTGTGCATGATCAAGGCTGATGCATATGGAGCTGGAGCCGTAGAGATTGCTAAGACATTACAAGATCATCGTGTCGATTACCTTGCTGTGGCCGTGGCTGATGAGGGGGTAACGCTCCGCAAGAATGGTATCACAAGTAACATCATGATTATGAACCCAGAGATGTCGTCCTTCAAGACGCTCTTCGATTATGATCTTGAGCCTGAGGTTTACAGTTTCCGACTCCTTGATGCACTCGTCAAAGCCGCTCAAAAGGAAGGCATAACAGGCTTCCCTGTTCATATCAAACTCGATACTGGTATGCACAGACTGGGCTTTGATCCACAGAAAGACATGGATGAATTGATTGATAGACTTAAATATCAGAATGCAATCATACCACGTTCTGTCTTCTCTCACTTCGTTGGCTCTGATGCAGATAGCTTCGATGAGTTCTCTGCCAAGCAGTTTGCTTTATTCGACGAGGGTAGTAAGAAGCTGCAAGCAGCATTCAAACACAAGATTATCCGACACATGGATAACTCATCAGGAATCGAACACTTCCCAGCACGTCAACTAGATATGTGTAGGCTAGGATTGGGTCTTTATGGTATCAATCCACGCACAAATAAGATTATCAACAATGTTTCTACGCTCAAAACTACCATCCTTCAGCTTCGCCATGTGCCTGCGGGTGACACGGTAGGATACTCTCGTAAGGGTACAATCGACCATGATAGTGTTATCGCCGCAATACCTATTGGCTATGCAGATGGGCTCAATCGCCACCTGGGGAATCGCCATTGTTATTGCTTGGTAAACGGTCAGAAGGCAGAGTATGTAGGCAATATTTGCATGGATGTAGCCATGATTGACGTTACAGGTATCGATTGTAAGGAGGGCGATAGCGTTGAGATTTTCGGCGACCACCTACCTGTTACAGTCCTTAGTGATGTATTAGACACGATTCCATACGAGGTTCTCACCACCATTAGTAACCGTGTGAAGCGGGTTTACTTCCAAGACTAACGAGTGCTATTCATCCCCTCTTCTTCCCTTGAAGAGGGGATAGATTGTATCAAACTCACCTTCTCACTGTCATTTTCAACACTGAATACACAGATAAAAGGACGACTCCATGACTTCCTTTCATCCGTGTATTCTGTGTTTAAGATGAACTTAGTAATAAATAAACAACTATAAGATTTATGGAGATAATATACTTAATTCTGGGACTTATCATCGGTTTCGTCATCTCATTCTTGTGGCTAAAAGGCAAGATGACACAGGATGTGAGTAAAGCAAATGAGCAACTGGCAGCACTCCGCAGTCAGCTGGAAGCAGAACAGAAGAGCGTTGAGGATCGCCTTGCTGTCGCTAAAGAGAATGCGACACAACAGGTGACTGCAACGAAAGAAGCGGCTGACCGACAATTAGAAGAGGTCAAGAACAGCTACACCCAACGCCTGGAAGTAGAACGCAAACATAATGAGGAATTACGTAACGAACTACAGAAACAGGCGGAGGCAAAGAACAAGTTACTGCAAGAGGAGGTGCGTAACATGGCGGCGCAGATGCTTTCAGAGAGTCGAGAGAAGATGAATACGGCTGATAAAGAGCGTCTCGAGGCTTTACTCACGCCTTTGAAGGACCGCTTGGAGGCTTTCAATCAGACAGTGACAAACAATAGTAAGGAGACAGCAGCTAACAAAACAGAGATCAAAACAACCTTCGAAGAGGCGATGAAGAGACTGCATGCCGAGCAAGAAATGACCATTAAGGCGATGCGTGAAGACCAAGAACGAACGGTGAAGGAGCTTCGCGAGCAGACAGAACGCATTGGAAATGATGCCGCCTCACTAACGAAAGCACTCAAGGGGGACTCGAAGATGCAAGGTGACTGGGGTGAGATGATTCTCGAAAAGACCTTAGAAGACTGCGGGCTTATTAAGGATCAGCAGTTCTTCCTACAAGAGAATTACAAGGACGAGGAGGGTAATAACTTCCGGCCAGACGCTGTTATTGAGTTGCCGAATAAGGAGAGAGCAGTCGTCGACTCGAAGGTTTCGCTCACAGCTTACCAATCGGCAATAAAGGAAACAGAGCCTGATGAGCAGGAGCGATTGCTGAAAGAGCATGTAAACTCCGTACGGAAGCACATCGACGAGCTGTCGGCTAAGGGCTACGAGAAGATTGTCCCCGGTTGTATCGGCTATGTCTTGATGTTCATCCCCTACGAGAGTGGCTATTCCGCAGCCCTCAAGACCGACCCTTCTATCCTACAATACGCCTACAGGAAGCATATCATCGTACTCAGTCCGAGCAATCTCCTCATGGCATTGCAACTGACCCGCACAATGTGGCAGAACTATCGATTGAATAAGAATGTAGATGAGATTCTCCGCCAGTCGAACGATCTATACGATAAGTTCGTGACCTTCGGTGAGACCTTCGTAAAGATTGGAACGAGTATTGAGAAGCTCCAATCTGACTTCAACAAGGCTAAGGGACAACTCAACGAAGGCAAAGGTAATATCATTAGACGCCTCGAAGGTATGAAGACGCTGGGGATTACTCCAAAGAAGCAGATACCTGATAACTTATAAGGCACATATCACAAAAGACTCCACTCATGGTCGGATAAGTACGCACCATGGGTGGAGTCTTTTCGTTTATACACCTTTATATAATAGTGGAAAACTCATTTCAACAAGAACTTCCGCCTCGATTCGATGATATCCTCCATATTCTCACTTGCCCACGAGAGTAGATTATCAATAAGAGGCAACAGACTCTTTCCCTTCTTCGTAAGCGAATACTCCACACGAGGTGGTACCTCTGGAAAGACTTCACGACGAATGAGACCATCTGCCTCAAGCATCTTTAGCGTTGCTGTCAACATCTTTTGAGAGATGTCAGGGATATTCCTTTGCAACTCTTTAAAGCGTTGGGTATCGTTCGACTCAAGGGTGAAGAGCACCAGCATTGACCACTTATCTCCTACCCTAGAGAGCACATTTCGGATAGGACAATTAGGGTAAAGAGCATCTCTAATCTCACTTCTATTCATTTCTAATAACGTCTATGTGTCTTATTACTATACAAAAGTAACTATTAAAGTCAACGTTCCCTTTTACTTTATAGTTAAACTATGTAAAACTAAGAAACGGCAATCTCTCTACTTACCGCATTACTTACTTCGAGGTAACTGGCTGACCTTTGCGTGCCTACTTGTGCGATTCTATGAAAGACTATACCTTTGCATCGTCAAAACAAAATAATAACAATTAAACAAATAAAGCATTATGAAGACGATTGAAACAATTAAGGATGGTAAGAACTACACAGCAGTAACAGTTGGAAAGCTCAACGAGATCAAAGATTATGTGCTCCCTATGGGCGAGATTGAGATACCCGGTAAGGTGTTCGCAGGGCAGGCTTTGCACGCAACAGGTAGTGAGCTATCATTCCAAACACTCGTTTCAGGACAAGACAGTGGCTTCTTGCACACACATAAGACACACGAGGAACTTTACTTCATACTAAAAGGTGAGGGCGAATATCAGGTAGATGGCGATATATTCCCAGTCTCTGAAGGTAGTATCATACGTGTTGCTCCAGAAGGCAAACGTGCATTGAAGAATACAGGTAAGGGTGAGTTGCTCATGCTTTGCATACAATATAAGGCAAACAGCTTCGTTGAGAGCGACTCTCCCGCTAGTGATGGCAATATCTTAAATGAGCCACTTAAATGGTAACCGACCCCTTATTTCCAACGTGTCCGATACGTAATGTCCTTGCAAGGATATGCCGACCGGACACGCTGTGGATTATCCAGTTACTCGGTGCAAGTGGTTCGAAAGGATACAACACACTACTAAAGGATCTTCCTGAGAGCGAACTCGCCAATTCCTTGCAGGTATTAATACAGGACGAGATTATCACTGAGAAGGCTGGTAAATACGCACTCTCTACAACAGGTAAAGAGTTGTTCCCATTAGTAGCATCGCTCATAACTTGGTGTAATGAGCACCTTGACTAAATATTCATCTTATTATTTGCACGATCATAAACGCCTTACACCCAGCAGAAAAGAATACCTTTATATACAAAGCATACACAAAATAGCATACAATAGAGCGTTCCCTCCATTTCAAAAGAGCCTCTCTTCCACCCGAAGAGAGGCTCTTCTCACAGGAAGGAAAGGCTCTCTTCATTTCGAGCAGACGCCCTTCTGCAATGCTATTGATTTGTTAATACGGATTATTTTAGCTATCTTTGTCCACCAAACAAAACAGTACATTCAATGGCAACAGTTGACGACAAGAAGATTATCTTCTCAATGGTGGGCGTGTCAAAGATCATCCCACAGAACCAAAAACAAATCCTGAAGAACATTTATCTATCGTTCTTCTACGGCGCAAAGATAGGTATCATTGGTCTTAATGGTGCGGGTAAGTCCACCTTAATGAAGATTATTGCAGGGCTTGTAGAGCCTACGCAGGGCGAAGTTGTGTGGAGCCCGGGTTATTCGGTGGGCTATCTACCACAGGATCCACCGCTCGATGAGAGTAAAACAGTCAAAGAGAACGTCATGGAGGGAGTGCAACAAATCTATGACGCACTCAAAGAGTATGACGATATCAACGTGAAGTTCGGCTTGGAGGAGTATTACTCTGATGCCGACAAGATGGATAAACTCATGCAGAGACAGGCTGAACTTCAAGACTTCATCGACGCTACTGACGCTTGGAACATCGACTCCCGACTGGAACGGGCGATGGATGCCTTGCGCTGTCCTAAGGGCGATTTGCCTGTGACAAATCTGTCTGGTGGTGAGCGCAGACGCGTTGCCTTGTGCCGATTACTCCTACAGAAGCCCGACGTTCTACTGCTTGATGAGCCTACCAACCACCTCGATGCAGAGAGTATCGACTGGTTGGAACAGCACTTACAGCAGTATGAAGGCACCGTTATTGCCGTCACTCACGACCGTTACTTCCTAGATGATGTGAGCGAATGGATACTCGAACTCGACCGCGGGGAAGGGATTCCTTGGAAGGGAAACTACTCTTCGTGGCTCGATCAAAAGACCAAACGCATGGAACAGGAAGAGAAGTCTGCATCGAAGAGACGTAAGACTCTCGAGCGAGAGCTGGAGTGGGTTCGCATGGCACCAAAGGCTCGACAGGCAAAAGGTAAGGCTCGTTTGAACTCATACGAACAAATGCTCAACGAGGAACAGAAGCAGCGTGAAGAGAAGTTAGAGATATTTATCCCGAACGGTCCACGCCTCGGTAATAAGGTGATTGAGGCGCAGCACGTGAAGAAGGCGTTTGGCGATAAGGTGCTATTCAACGACCTCAACTTCATGTTGCCACCTAATGGTATCGTTGGTGTCATCGGTCCTAATGGTGCAGGAAAGACCACTCTCTTCCGCCTCATCATGGGACTTGAGCAGGTAGATGGCGGTACGTTTGAGGTGGGTGAGACCGTTAAGTTGGCTTATGTAGACCAGCAACACAAGGACATCGACCCTAACAAGACCGTTTATGACGTAGTGGCACAGGGCAACGAAACCATCCGCATGGGTGGGCGTGACATCAATTCGCGTGCTTATCTGTCACGTTTCAACTTCTCAGGAACCGACCAGAGCAAACTCTGTTCAGTGCTATCTGGTGGTGAGCGCAACCGCTTGCAACTGGCATTAGCACTCAAGCAGGAAGGCAATGTGTTACTCCTCGATGAGCCAACGAACGACATCGACGTGAATACGCTACGTGCGCTTGAGGAAGGTTTAGAGGCTTTCGCAGGTTGTGCAGTAGTCATCAGCCACGACAGATGGTTCCTCGATCGTATTTGTACGCACATCCTTGCTTTCGAAGGCAATGGCGAGGTCGTATTCTTCGAAGGCGGTTTCTCCGATTACGAGATCAACAAAGCGCGCCGTCTAGGTAATGAAGAAATCAAGAAAGGCAGGTATCGCAAACTAATGGAAGAGTAAAACTTCACTCAAGGGGATGTATCACAAGCGTTGTTAACGACTGATACATCCCCTTTTTCTTGTGTGTACCTTATTCGTTCAATAAGGTCTTATCACCCGCAAAACCATTATTCTACACAGTTATACAAGCCTGTACAATGAATTGTAACTCAATACATGGAACGCATAGTCTCAAACTATGATACTTATTATTTCAGGCTCCGAGACACACAGTTTCAGGCTCCAAGACACACAGTTTCAGGCTCTGAAACACACAGTCTCAGGCTCTGAAACACACAGTCTCAGGCTCTGAAACACACAGTCTCAAGGCTTGAAACACACAGTCTCAGGCTCTGAAACACACGGTCTCAAGGCTTGAAACACACAGTCTCAAGGCTTGAAACTTTCATTACCATGCGCTGGTTTGAGAGTGACAAAAGCCTATGCAGGGCATTCTTTCATATAAGTGAGCGCACCTATTAGCATCCGTCTTTACTCTTCCCCCTATCACCTACGAACAAAAAGAAGTGCTTCATGCGAGTGTAACACTTGCATAAAGCACCTCTTATATATACTATTGTGTGAGAGTAAACAAGTTTACGAGTAAACGGGTAAACGAGTTGTTACCTCATTACCCACCGTCTCTAATCACTCCCCTCTCCATTCGGAGAGGGGTTGGGGGTGAGGCTGTAGAGGGGTTGTGTGGGGCTGTTATTGGGGGATTAGGCTTCTTTTCGATTCTTAAACCTCATATATCCCGCTCCAATAATAGCCAAGAGCAAGATGACGATAGCGATGTAAGCGATTGTCTCAGTCGTGGATATACTCGTTGGATGGAAGTCGAGTACAACCGTGTGCTTGCCTGCCTTCACATTCAAAGCACGTAGGATGTAGTTCACCCTACCGAGTTCTGCAGGCTGACCATCAATCGTTGCTGTCCATCCAGGATAATAGATTTCAGCGAAGACAACCACTCCCCCCTTCTTAGATTCTATAGTGTATTGCAGGTTGTTAGGCTCATACTTGACGAGTTTCACTATAGCCGTTGAGTCGTTACTCTGTGCTTGTCCGAGGACAGACTCAAACTTCTTATCTGCAACGGCTTCGTGACGTACATCAATCTTACCTACTCCGGCATATTCCGCGTTGGCGTCAGCTACATAGTTAATCTTATCTACGAACCATCCATTCCCTTGTGCATAAACATTCTGCAAAGGCATCGTTGCACCTCCTTGCAATGGTAGGATGAAGTACTTCGTGTTAAGCATATTCAATACAGGGAACACTTTCGCGCCATCCACCTCCTGCATATTTCCATTCTTAGCAGCGATTGCCTGCATAGCAGCTTGCATCTCGGGTGCAATGTAAGCATCAATCATCTCTTGATAACGACGCAACTTCGCTGGGTGATAGCCACCGATACTCTTATGGAAGAAAGATGTCTCGTTCTCGTTAAAGGTGTTCGAAGCGAGGTTCAACACACGGTAGTCAAGGCTCTTATCCTTCATAATGGCAAGGTCAGTGGAAGTGGCTTGATGAGGCATATCACGCTCACTCTTGGGAACAAACATCTCATCATTTAGGTATCGTTTGTCCACTTGCCACATATCAACAAGACAAAGTACTGCCATGCAGATAACCATATAATCGGCACGTAACTTCTTCATCTTGTAGAGGAACAAGAGGGCGAAACCTATCAAGATCACTATGACCGAACGCCATGCGTCAGCACTCACCATTGCCTCACGCATCGCTGCGATGTTGGCTAAAATAGTGTTAGCAGTATTGCCATCCATGCCTTGGATACTGGTAATCATCTGACGCTCTTGGTCGCTGACAAAGGGTTCCATCATACCTGGGAACAGGGCAATCAATAGCGCAACACCTGCTGTAAGAGCTAAACTGGTGTAGACAAACTTCATCTGTTTGGTAAGTACTTCAGGCTCATCAACTATCTTCTTCAAGGCAAGCGCAGCCAAAAGAGGTATCGTAAACTCGGCTATTACGAGGATACTAGCCACAGTTCGGAACTTAGCATACATCGGTATATAATCGAGGAAGAAGTTCGTAAAGCCCATGAAGTTATGTCCCCATGCTAGAAGAACCGACAGAACAGTAGCCGCCAGTAGTGCCCATTTCATAGAGCCACGCACAATGAACAATCCTAAGATGAAGAGGAACAACACGAAAGCACCCACGTAAACAGGTCCACTAGTGCCTGGCTGCGTACCAAAGTATTGCGGTATTGCATCATAGAGTTGCGGTATCATCGATTGTATCTGTGGGTCGGCTTTTGCCATAGCAGTGGCGTTCTTGCTCAATGGGACAGTAGCCCCACCCTTCGCATCAGGCACTAAGAGCGTTAGAGTCTCATCAATGCCATAACTCCATTGTGTTATGTAGTCACGGTCTAAACCAGAGCTTGTTTGATTGGCGGCATCCTTCTTTACCAACTCACTCTTGCCTCGCATGCTCTCCTTCTGATACTGCCATGTGTGATAGAGGCTCGATAGATTGATTGCAATACCAATCACTGCTGCAGCTGCCACGACGCCTGTCGACTTCATAAAGCCTGCTAGTTGCTTCTCACGCACAGCCTTTACAAGGTAAGCTATCACCATGAAGAGGATGATAAACAGGTAGTAATACGTCATCTGCACATGGTTCGCCTTTATCTCAAATGCCGTGAAGAGTGCTGTAACAATGAATCCTGACAGGTATCGACCACGATAGGCTAAGACGATACCAGCAATCATTGGCGGTAGATAGGCTAATGCCATTACCTTCCACAAGTGGCCTGCTGCGATGATAATTAGGAAGTAGGACGAGAACGCCCACATGATACTTCCGAGTGCAGCTAACGTCTGTCTGAAGTCGAAGGCACGCAACAGAATATAGAAACCTAACAGGTAGGCGAAGAGGAACCATACGTTATCTGGCAACCAGAGATGGTATGCGTTCATCACTTGTAACAGTCCATCGGTCGACTGATAAGATGGTGACATCTGATAAGTAGGCATACCTCCGAAGATAGAATTAGTCCATCTCGTTGTCTCACCCGTACGATTTTGATACTCCGTAAGCTCTTGCGCCGAGCCAACACCCGCTGAAGCATCGTGCTGAAAGAGTATCTTTCCCTGTGTAACGGGCACAAGGAAGTAAGCGAAAGAGATAATCGCAAATACCAATACCACCACTACATCAGGTAGGAATTTCTTATAAGTTCTCATATTTCTAGCGTTTTGTTTCTTCTAAAGTATGCGTATTAATGCGTGCAAAGTTACAAAAAACAAAGTACTTACAACATCCAACTTCTAACTTTTTCGTACCTTTGCAGTATGAAAATAGGAATCATCGTTGCGATGGACAAGGAGTTCACGCAACTCAAGTCAATTCTCTCAGACACGCAAACAGAGCGTTATCATCATAAAGACTTCGTAACCGGAACGCTAGAGGATAAGGAGATTATCCTGCAACAATGTGGTATTGGTAAGGTTAACTCGGCTATTGGTGCTGTGGAGATGATTAATCATTACAACCCCGACTTAGTTATATCAAGTGGTTGTGCAGGCGGTGCCGACACCTCTTTGGAGGTAACTGATGTGGTGGTAGCAAGCGAGTGTACTTACCATGACGCATATTGTGGTGACGAGGTACAATATGGTCAGATTATTGGTATGCCAGCCCGTTTTAAGGCACCAACAGAGCTTATTGAGAAGGCTCTCTCACTAAATACACGTAACGATTGTAAGGATATTCATGTCAAAGCAGGGCTAACTGTTAGTGGCGAATGGTTCGTTAACTCACGGGAGAAGATGCAACAGATCCTTGATAAGTTCCCATCGGCAACAGCTGTCGACATGGAGAGTTGCTCCATTGCACAGGTCTGCCACATCTACAAGAAACCCTTTATATCTTTCCGTGTCATCAGTGATATTCCATTGAAGGATAACAAGGCTAGCCAGTACTTCGACTTCTGGAACAGGATAGCTAACGGTAGCTTTGAGGTGACGAAACACTTTATTAGTATCATATAAAAGGAGTGAGAGCCTCGTTACACAGTAATATAACAACAAAAGAAAGCAACTATGAACAAGATTCCATCATTCACTATTGACCACGAGCGATTGCTACGTGGCATCTATGTAAGCCGTAAAGACGAGGTAGGCAACGAGGTTGTTACCACTTTCGACATACGTATGAAGGAGCCAAATCGTGAGCCTGTGCTGCACGTGGGAGCTATCCATACTATTGAGCATTTGGCTGCTACCTATCTTCGAAACGACCCGGAATGGAAAGACCGAGTTGTATATTGGGGACCAATGGGCTGCCTGACAGGTAATTACCTTATCCTTCAAGGCGACTTGGAGTCGAAGGATATTGTAGAACTCATGCGTCGCACCTTCCAATTCGTCGCTGATTACGAGGGCGAGATACCTGGTGCTGCACCACGCGACTGCGGTAACTATCTACTACATGACCTCCCCATGGCTAAGTGGGAATCACGTAAATTCCTCACAGAGGTGCTGGATAACATCACAGAAGCTAATCTTCTGTATCCGGAGAAAGAGTAGACAAGTGGACGAGTAGACGGGTTGACAAGTTGACAAGTTGCTTGTAATGATAGCGACACGACCTATTAACTCGTCTACTCGTCTACCCGTCTACTCGTCAACCACTAACACAACCACACCATGCCACAATCAATTCATACAGAAAGTATGACCCAAGGCGCACCATCTCGCGCCATCATCAAGTTTGCCATACCCCTTATTCTCGGCTACCTATTGCAGCAGATGTATCTAATCATCGATGCCGCCATCGTCGGGCGATGGATAGGAGTGAACGCATTAGCGGCTGTTGGAGCCTCAAGCAGCATTATGTTCCTTATCATGGGGTTCTGTAATGGTTCGTGCGCAGGCTTCGCCATCCCTATAGCACAGGCTTTCGGAGCGGGCGATTATCACAAGATGCGATGCTACGTAAGCAATTCCATCCGTATTGCCGTTGTATTGGCAATCGTCATCACATTGCTTTCTTGCATTTTTTGTGGTAAGATTCTTCACCTCGTCAACACGCCAGAGGATGTGTTCCATGACGCTTACGTCTTCCTCTTCCTACAGTTCTGTACGATTCCATTTACCATTGCTTACAACTTACTATCGGGTCAGATACGTGCACTGGGGAACTCGAAGCAACCTTTCTACTTCTTAATTGCATCGTCATTCCTCAACATCTTGCTTGATATCGTGCTTATTCTCTTATTGAGAATGGGCGTAGAAGGAGCAGGTATCGCCACTTTCTTGAGTCAAGCTGTTGCTTCCGTTCTGTGTTGGTGGTATATTAAAAAGAAGCTAACGATCCTTGTTCCCAAGGGCGAGGAACGCTCTTTCGATAACAAGAAGATTAGTATTCTGCTAAACAATGGCATACCAATGGGACTGCAATTCTCCATCACTTCCATTGGTATCATCATGCTTCAGAGTGCGAACAACGCCCTTGGTACGATTTATGTAGCATCGTTTACGGCGGCAATACGCATTAAATATCTCTTCACCTGTGTGCTGGAAAATATCGGTGTAGCCATGGCAACCTATTGTGGACAGAACATTGGAGCTAAGAGAATAGACCGAGTAAAGACGGGAGTGCGCGATTCTATGTGGATTATGATGGCTTACTTCGTATTGACAGTGGCGATTATCTATCCTTTTGCAGACGAGATGATGATGCTCTTTGTCAATAGTGGTGAGCAAGAGGTCATCGCTAATGCAGCTCAACTCATGCGTATAGCCAACTGGTTCTATCCGTCATTAGGTGTGCTGGTCATCCTCCGTTATAGTATTCAGGGGCTCGGATATAGCAATTTGAGTATGATGAGTGGTGTCATGGAGATGATTGCCCGTTGCGGTGTTAGCCTTTGGTTAGTACCAACTTTCGCATGGTTAGGCGTCTGTTATGCCGATCCCGTCGCTTGGATAATGGCTGATTTATTCCTTATCCCAGCCTACTTCTGGCTTCTACGTAGATTGAAACAACGGGGGAAGTAAGCTGTCTTTGAATCCATTCCCAACATCCCCTCAAAGGGAGGAAGAACGAATGGGTGCAAATTAAGAGAGCCTCTTCTCCATTTAAGGAAGGCGTTTCTTTGACATGAAGAAACGCCTTCTTCGCATTGAAGAGGGCGTTCCTTCAAAACAAGCCAGACCTTCCCAGCAAACTTCCGTTAGGCAACATTCCCTCCTTCAGAGGGGCTTGAGGAGGCTTTCCGTTAGACTAGAAGAAGGTAGTGGAGCTGTTCTTACAAATCAAACTTATACCCTACAGATACCTCAAAGACCTTATTGCGGGCGGTTAGTCCATATTTATAAGCATTAAGTACACCTACATTATAACGAGCATCTAACACCACATTCTCATACTCATAACTGATACCAACGGGGATTGAAAGGGTGAAATTGCGTAGTCCTTTCTTAATGTCTTGGTCTATCTCTGCCTCTTTTACATTCGTTCTATGTCCATCTGTATCAAGGTCATAAGTCTGCATTCCAGCATGATACTTACCATAGATTAAGAAAGAAGGGGCGACACCTACGTTGATTGAAAGCCCCGGCGCAATGTAAGAATGACCCACAAGAGGAACCGAGATATAGTCCATTCGATCGTAATGATCGTGCCATGTCACACCATTATCATCAACGTCCTTGTACTTACAACCAGCCTGAACGTAACTTAAACCGATTGATAATCCAACAATATCAGATGCCTGATACATCACATCGACACCGCCTGTAAAACCTGGGCGAGCCTGTGGCTTCAGCTCTTGAGATTGATTATCACCAACCACTGTACCGCCTGATTGATGAGTTAGAGAGGCTATCGACACACCAACATGAGGTATCACCGACCATGTTCCAGCCTTACTCTGTGCAAAAGAAGCTAACGAGATGGCACTCAAGAAAGCTAATGTAATTATCCGTTTCATTGGGTTTTGAATGTTATTAAGTTAAAGATTACATCATAGAAAACGGTATTATTCGCTATTTATTATACTCTCCCTGCTTGTTATTCAGACTTAAATCCTCTTATCCTATAAACCTATTTTATTCAAGGTTAGGCTATCTCGCTCCCCACCATAGAACGTTTTCAGTACTTCTTCAAAGATATCATTAGGACAAACTACGTCAAATAGCGTCATAGAAGATTTGAGTTTGACGGCATCAATGCTACTCCCCATTACCCTTTTCACATCCATATTGTCATGCAACAGGACTGCCTTAGTGATTGTGCGTAAGCGTTCGTTCAATAGTGGATGAGCCAGATAAGTGCGTGCTTCATCGGTATCAGCCAATCCATAATACTGTGAATACGCACTGTGACCAAAGCCTTTTAGCTGTGGGAAAATAAACCATATCCAATGCGTCTGCTTGTGTCCTTGCTGCATTTCTACCAATGCTTGGCGATAAGTATTGCCCGTATTCTGTGCCTCTATGAAACGTTCAATGTTAAAAGGATCAGCCTCTCGACAGCCCAACAAGTCTTCAAAATCATTAAGAACGCCACGCAACTCGGGAGTTAGGAGGGCATAGCAATAACTTGAAAGCTTCTTCGGAATCACATAAAAGGCTTGAGCTATACCACCAGCCATTGCTGCTATCGTATCAGAATCGCCTCCTATAGATACCGCCGAACGCATCACATCTTCAAAGTTGGCACCCTCAAGGAATGCTAAAAGAGCCTGTGGGACAGTATTCTGACAGGACATATCATAGGAATAAGTAGGTCGGATATCATCCAATTGCCGACTTAAATCATAATGAAAGTTCTCCTCTGCATAGCTCTTAATCTCCCTCTTCGTTGCTCCATGACGTGCAAGATAAATGGAGGAAGCAATTGCTTGTGCTCCTTTTATGCCTTCCGAATGATTGTGTGTCACCTCTGCTGATATCTTCGCAAGACCTAATGCTTCCTGTAAACTATGCGCATAGAACGTAACGGGACTTACCCTCATAGCCGAGCCATTCCCATAGCTATTATAAGGTTGAGGCTCTGGATTATACAACCAACGCATAAAACTACCAGCATAACCAGCCGTTGGATAACGCCTGCCAAGCTCTTGCATGTGTCGAACCAGTGTTTCTTTGCAATGCTCCTTATCGTCACACAGCCATCGAGCCACAGCCAACGTCATCACCGTATCATCTGTGAATTTACTCTTCGGAGTAAACAAATGGAACTCTTTCCGCTTCGTATTCTTAAACTCATAGGCTGACCCTATGATGTCTCCAACTATTGCTCCTAACATAAACTAACCTTTTATTATTTGAATCTCATACTGCCCTACTCTCGAAATAACTAACTAGTTCCATTGGAGAGAGCCTTGAACTCGGTTACAAAAATAAGTATAATCTGTTAATAAAGCAAGTAAGCTAAGGTTTTAGTCAATACTTTATTCATCGTAAAGACTAGTGCTTATTCCTTGCATATAAACAATGGAATAGAGGCGTAATAGACGTTTCTTGAAGAATTAAAGAGATTGTAAGAAGCCTCTATCTTAAAGGACTTTATTTATTTAGAAGTATTGACTAAGGTTCAAGGAAGTAGTACTATACGAATCGAGGATTAGGCGTTAGCGCTTGTTAGAGTACCTGTTTGCATTTCATTTCTCCTATACCTTCTTTTAATTACCTACTAGACTTGCGTCTTTTACACAATGAGATAATTTCTAAAATGTATCTAATTGAAAATAAAGAAGTTACCTTGCTATACAAACTAAACAGGTAACGATTTGGAAACGAGCGAAGTGCCATTAACCGCAGGTTTCTGCATCAACAAAGAACGCTTGTTATTCTGTTTACAAAGATAATACTTTATTACCGAATAACAAGCGTTTTTAATGAGATATTCTTCTTTCTGCATTTTTGTAATGCTGATTTTGTCGCTGTAATGGGATTATAATCCTCGTCCTCGCTTCTTCTTTCTGTTGGCTTGATATCTGAGTCTGCGCTGCCACACAGCTTCGGCATAGTCATCGCTCTGTGTGGATGGTGTAATCAAATCGCCCAACCCTTCCATTAGTTCATCGGCTGCGCTAACGATGGTGCCTGCCACTGCACCAATGGGATTCTGCACTTGTGAGGTATCATTGTCTCGTGAGATAGAGGAACGGCTTGGAGGTACAAGTTGGTAACCTGTATCAGATTGTTCTTTCCTTTCTGTCGGCTTTTGTATTGTTTGGTGTGGCATCTTTGATTCTTCCTTGTTGGTTGCTTCAAAGTTCTTCTGCAGGGAACGGTAGCCGAACTCCCTGCCGATTTCGGAAGCTTTGAATGTCTGTCCACAGTAGGAGAACTTCAAACCATAGACCTTGCCCTGCTTGTTCTTCATACGCTCTATGGAAATGCCGTTCTTATTCAGCTCATAGAGGAACATGGAATGCCCTGTGATACCTGTACCTTTGTATTTTTCAAGTAGGGCATAGCAAATCTTCTGCACCTGCTGCTTTGTCTGTTCTCTCGTTAGATTGGCTTTTGACTTTTGGTATATCTTCTCCGCCTTGACCTCCTTTGCGATAGTCAAGTTTTTCTCCCTGCTTATTTCCTCCGCCACTTTTGCTGCCCTATTGCTCACAAAGGTGGTATCATAGACCTCTCCGTAAAGGCTGATGCGGTTGGCGATGATGTGAATGTGTCTGTTGTCGGTGTCCTTGTGCGTTACCGCCACCCATTGATGGTTGTCAAGTCCCATTCGCTTGGCAAACAGATGGGCTATTCTCATAAGCTCGGATACAGGCAGTCTTTTCTCGTCTTGTGGTGCTATACCGATTTCGATGCGGAGGAACTTGTTTCTGCATCGTGTGTTGTAATCGTTGACCACTTTCATTTCCTCATAGATTGTCTTTGGCTCCCTGCTGCAAAGATTGTGGAAGACAAGCCGACTACCGATTTTGCCCTCTCTAAAAATATAGTCCAGAGCTGTGCTTCCGTGCGCTATTGCCTTACATTTTCCTATCATCTCTTCTCATATTTAAGACCTTATATATCTCATCGTTCACACGAAAATGCGGGTCGTAAAATCGCTTAAATGCTTCTTTGGCACATAGCGAGAGGTTCTTTGTGATATGTAGCCAATCCTCGTCCTTGACCTTTATGAGATTGGAAACCTGCCCATAGAATCTTCCTGTATGTTGGAGGATGGCAATGGCTTCCCTCTCATTTTCGGTCATCTTGGGAACGGCTGTTACTTCTCCATTAAGTAATATCTCACGGCAGTAGTCGGAGAATTTACGCCCCGCACTTTCTGCCTTTGACTTGATACGCTGCTTTTCCTCTAAGGTACATCTTACCTTGATGAACTCTGTCTTATTCATCTTCTGCTCTTCCTTATTCTGTTGCTGCCATCGGGCAGTCTTTTTATTATATCTGTTCATATAAGCTTCTTTGAAAGTTAATCATTATAGATGATTCATTGTCTCTTAATT